>JAYRNY010000994.1:0-4900 GCA_041911975.1 bacterium
GGCGCCATAACCCTTCATGTAGAGCTCCTTGATGATGCCAGGGAGCTGCGGGTCATCGATCGTGGCCGGGTCGAAGTCGAACCACATGAGTTCAGCCAGGCGATAACTACCCTTCAGAGAGTAGCTCGGCCACACGTAAGTGCGGCAAAGACGCTTGGCACCGAGACGCTGATAGAAAGCTAGGCGACGCTGGCGCCCAGTTTTTTCAGCAGCTTCCAATCCGACTTGCCTGGTTGATTCAATTTCCAGGACAAGACCAAGGAAGTCGGGATACGACGACTTCAGGATTTCCAGAAGTCGCTTCATGTGTTTCGAACCAATGCCCGTTGAGCGCTTGGTTGCGTCACTGGCGATGTATGACAGGAGAGCGAAATTGCTCATGGGGTAGACGATGCTGAAACACAGGAGTTCACCAGCTTTGTTGGTGGTTCTGTGCAGAAGAATCGAACCCGCTTCTAGAAGCTTTTGAAGTTCCTCGAGAGGAGTACGTTCATCAGCAGGGAAAGCAGTTGTGTACAAGTCCTTCCAGTCTTGTTCTTGACCGGTGGAGACCTGACAGAGATTAGTTGAGCCGTCCATAGGGGCTCCCTCCTTTTCTGTTTACTGCTTGGCCTTGGGGCAAGCTTTTTTGAAATGCAAAGCTCCCGCACAACCAGAGAGGCTGCACGGCAAGCAGAAGCTAAGATGCGGAAGGGATTTGCAACGTGCACGAAGTCACCATCGCGTCAGCGATGTGATCAAGCTCGTGAATCCGAAACCTACACTTGGCTCTGTCGGGATGAGAATGAAATTTGGAGAAAGGGATACTCGAATAAAGACCCTAGGTTTACAAAGTCACGTTTTCATAAGCAATAAGCTCTTAAGCATATACGACGGGCCCGCGCGCAGGTGCCCGCACGGAGCATCGCGAAAGAAGTCAAGTAGACCAGTTCGAGACCATCACCCTGTGCCGGTTTCAAGAATATTTAGCGCTTGACAATCGAGCCCTTAAGCTATCGCACAGACTCCGCAAACCCCGAACCAGTCAAGAAATGAGGGGTTCGTACATAGCGCAGCTAAAACGAACTTATCGCTTTTCCGGCAGGCGGACCGTTGCCAATAGGCGTTATTGCACGCAGCGTGCATGCCGCTCGTGACGCGTAGATGCGTCAATAATCCTGATTGGCATTGCCTACCCCAGCAGTTTAGGAGGCTACGACTTGAGACTCGGCCAGAATCGCTGGAAGTGCTTGCAGACATCAGCAATTCTTTCGTCCACCAAGGTCGGATTTCTGTCTGGAAGAATGCCATCACGGGTAGCGGCAATGATCGACTTGGAGTTCAGAACCGAATCCGGAACTGCGGTTCCGTTCTTATCCTGATTCAACACCGACATCGTTGCCACTGCTGATTCCGAGAGGGATTTGACGTTATATCCGCCTTCCAGAAAACTGACCAGCTTGGCGTCATTTTCATGCGCGAGATTGAGCAAGCGCTGCGACATTTCCGCAAAGCCTTTTGTGGAAATGCGCTGCTGTCCAAGCGGATCATGTTGGTGCGCATCATAACCGGCGGAAAGCAAAATCATCTCCGGCTTGTATGCCATCGCCACCGGTTCCACAATGCGCTTCCAGGCTTCCAGATAACCTCTGTCGCCTGTTCCCGCCGGCATCGGAATATTGATGTTATAGCCCTTGCCGTCGCCCGAGCCGTCCTCCGTATACCAGCCTGTATCCGGAGGCCAGAACGGGAATTGATGGAACGAAATAAAACAGACGGAAGGATCGTTGTAAAAAATATCCTGCGTGCCATTGCCGTGATGAACATCCCAGTCGATAATCAAAATCCGCTTCATACCTGCTTTCTTTTGAGCATAGCGAGCGGCGACGGCGACGTTGTTGAAGAAGCAAAAACCCATGGCCTTATCGGCAAGCGCATGGTGGCCCGGTGGGCGGACTGAGACAAAACAGCTTTTGGCATCGGTATCGAGCACCGAATCGACTCCGACCATACCGGCTCCCACAGCCAGTTTTGCCAGGTCAAAAGTACGCGGGCTCATGAAAGTATCGGCATCTATTTGAACAATGCGATCTTGATCTCTGGCTATGCGGGATTCCTTTTCCAACTCTTCTACGTAAGCGGCATTGTGGACGGAGGTAATGTCGTCTTCTGAAGCCGGCCTGGGAGCCAGTTGCGGAACGCTGTCATCAAGCGAGCTGTTGAGAAACGCCTTATCAATCGCCTGCAATCTATTGGGAGCTTCCGGGTGAAGCTCCGGTGTCAGATGCTCCTGAAATTCGTCGTCACGCACCAAGGTCAACGTAGACATAATGTCCCTCTCTTTATCTCTTTCATTAGGGGCGCATTGCATACGCCCATTCCAAACTCAATTGTGAGAGCCCACTCAGCTCTCTGTCGCGTTTCTCCTTGCAAGGTATTTGCAAGAGTACGCATTCCGCTTGAGTCTATCACTACTTTCGAGTTTTGATTTGCATAATCTTGATCTCGCTACGCTAACTTCGTACGCAATCATGAGATGAAATTCTTTGACGACTCACTAATACATGATTGAGTCGAAGGCGAACAGTCGGTAGCGTAAGCCAGTATCTCGCTTTTAAAAAGCATTCGCCTTGAAGAACCAATTGTTCGCCCACAACTAATCCTCCATTCACAAACGAACAGCCTCTCCACTCCTTCCCGGGGTGAATAAATGTCCGCTTGTGCACTCATGTGAGGACCGGCGTTCAACAGTACTTCGGGCATGTCGCGCCAGATCTCAGGAATCAACGGAGCAAAAAGGCGGCTTTCATGCGCCTTCACGTGCATCCGAGTGCCTGTAGGGCCGACGCCATGCGTCGACCTCTTCGTATCTAACTCTCAACCAACCGGGAGTCTAACTATGCAAGAAATGTCCTTCCTGCAGGACCTGATGGTCCTGTTCGGCATGGGCGTGGTCATGGTTGTCGCGTTTCACCGCCTCAATCTGCCGCCTGTGCTCGGGTTTCTCATCACCGGTGTTGTCTGCGGTCCATACGGCTTCAAGCTGGTGGAAAGCATCGACGCCGTGGGGACACTTGCCGAAATCGGACTCGTTCTCCTGCTCTTCGAGGCAGGTATCGAGTTTTCGGTAAAGACCTTCATACGACTCAAGAAATTCCTCCTCGTAGCAGGAGGTCTGCAATTGCTACTCACGATTGCAGCAACCGCGGCAATTGCCGCTTACACCGGTGTCGCACTCGAGCGCGCCGTTTTCCTGGGCATGCTCGTTTCGCTCAGCTCCACCGCCATCGTCATTCGCATCCTGGAATACAGGGGCGACCTGGACACGGCGCATGGTCGCTCGGCGATGTCGATTCTCATCTTCCAGGACCTCTGCATCGTACCTTTGGTGCTTCTGACGCCCTTCCTGGGCGGCAAAGGCGGCAGCATGTGGGATGTAGGCATGATCGTCGGCAAGGCGCTCTTGTTCGTCGCTCTGGCGGGCACGCTGGTTCGCTATATCATCCCGCCCCTGCTCAATCAGGTGGCAAAAACGAAGAAGCGCGAAGCGTTCGTGCTGAGCATCATCCTGCTTTGTCTGGGAACCGCCACCGCTACTTCGCACTTCGGTCTGTCCATGGCTCTGGGCGCATTCATCGCCGGGCTGATTCTCTCGGACTCGAAGTACAGCCACCAGGCGCTCAGTGAAATCCTGCCTTTCCGAGAAGTCTTCAACTGCCTGGTCTTCGTGTCCATCGGCATGTTGTTCGACGTGCGCACGCTCATCGCCAACCCGGGCATGGTAGTTGTCTGCCTTTTGGTTGTCGTGGGCGTCAAAGCGCTCATCGGCGCAGGAGTCACCGCGATCGCCGGTCACTCGGCACGGGTGGCCATTCTCACCGGCGTGGCGCTGGCACAGGTCTCTGAGTTCTCGTTCGTTCTTTCCAAGCTTGGTTTGAATGTCGGGCTGCTAGATGACCATACCAACCAGCTCTTCCTGGCTGTGGCCATTCTCTCCATGTTCTTCACGCCGGCGCTTTTGCGTCTCGGCGAGAAATCCGTGGCGGTCGCCGAAAAGGTCCTACCGCAAAGTTGGATAAACGGCCGTCTCAAGGAAGACCCGCGGCATCAGGCGCCGGAAAACCACACCATCGTGGTCGGCTACGGCGTCGCCGGGCAGAGCCTGGTGAAGACACTGACGCAGCTGGGCATTCCCTTCGTGGTCATCGAGAATGACCCCCTCATCGTACGAGAGGAGAAAACGCGCGGGCTGCCAATCTTCTACGGCGACGCTTCCAGGCAGGAAGTGCTTTCGCACGCGGGAGTGGGCAAGGCTCGCCTTGTGGCGGTGGCAATTTCCGATGAGGAAAACGGCATCCGCACGATCGAAATGGCGCGCCGGTTGAATCCGAACGTGCACGTCGTTGCACGCGCCCGTTTCATGGCAAGCGTCGAGCCGCTCATCAAGGTGGGCGCCAATCGCGTCGTTGCCGAAGAGTTCGCCGGCTCGCTGGAGATGGTGTCTTATGTGCTCAATGAATACCTCATGAGCAAGGACGTCATCGAAGAGAAGCTGACCAACTTGCGCAGCGACCAGGCCGTGAAGTGGCAGGCTCTCTTCGAGTCGCTGCACCCCAACGAGAGCAATTCCGCCTTGCCGCCCGACTTTGCTGTCGAGATGCGCAAGGTTTCGCCGGGCTCTCCTCTTGCCGGAAAGCCTCTGTTCGAGTCGGGCTTGCGCACCAAGACCGGCACGACAGTCGTGGCGATCATGCGCGGCGAGGGTGGTCTCATCCCCAACCCGCGCGCCGAGGAGGTGATTCAAGCAGACGACGTACTCATCCTCATGGGCACGCCAAAACAGCTCTCCGAAGCGGCAATCATGTTTGCACCCGTGCAGGCGCCCCCTCAGGACGCACCACAGGTGGTGATCATCCTGCCC
>JAYRNY010000995.1:0-4254 GCA_041911975.1 bacterium
ACCCGCGCAAAGGCGACAGCGCAAAGCTGATACCGCTTGTGCCGACCATAAGTGCGGAGATTGAAAAACTGGCGTCCGGGCCGGCGGCGCCCGGCAAGATGGGCAGAGGCGGCATGCAGACGAAATTGGAAGCGGCGAAAACCGCCACACAGTCGGGCTGCGCGGTAATCATTGCCGGTGGAAAGGTTCAGGATGTCATCCCAAGGCTATTCGCCGGCGATGAGATTGGCACGCTTTTCTTGCCACACCCCGGTCTGACCGGCAAGAAGCGCTGGATTGCCTTTGCCACAACAGTCAAGGCGGCGCTGGTGGTCAATGAAGGGGCGAAAACCGCTTTGAAAAACGGAAAGGCCAGTCTCTTGCCCGCCGGTGTCATAACCGTGCGCGGCCAATTCGAAAGAGGCGATGTGGTGGGCATCGTGGACGATGCCGGGCTGGAGTTTGCGCGCGGCATTGCCAATTATTCAAGCGATGAAACCAAGCAGATTTCCGGTCAACACTCGGATGCCATCGACGCCAAGATTGAAGTTCGCAATTATGACGCGATCGTCACACGTGATAATATCGCTTTGCTTGAAACCGCGTAGAATCAGGCGTGGACAAGTGGAGCTGATTATCAATCGGCGTTACCGAATTTCGAGCTAGCAAACAAACGAATATGGCGGAATCAGTTTTGACGCATGTGCAGGAAGTCGCAAAGCAAGCGCGACTGGCGTCGTGCCGACTGGCTCGCCTTTCCAAAGAGACGCGCACAAAGGCTTTGCTGGCTATGGCAGACGAGCTCGCCAGTAATGAAGCGAAGATTCTGGAAGCCAACACAAAAGATATTCTAAACGCTCTGGCGCTCGTCGAAAGCGGCAAGATGCCATCTTCCTATTTGAAGCGCTTGAAACTCGACGCCGAAAAATTCAAAGGCGTGGTCGACGGAATTCGTCAGGTAGCGCAACTTCCCGACACTTTGGGCGAAGCGAGTCTGAAACGAGAACTTGATGATGGACTGAAACTATATCGAGTCAGTTGTCCTATCGGAGTGGTGCTGGTAATTTTCGAATCGCGCCCGGATGCTTTGCCGCAGATTATGTCGCTGCTTGTGAAGAGTGGAAACGCTGGTCTCATCAAAGGCGGCAAGGAGGCCGAAAATTCCAATCGGGCAATTTTCGATTGCCTTTCCACGGCATTGAAATCCGTGGACTATCCTCAGGGAGCGTTTTCGCTGTTAGCCGGGCGCGAAGAAGTCTCCGATTTATTGAAGCTGGACAAAGAAGTAGATCTCGTTATTCCGAGAGGTTCCAACGAATTGGTGAAGCACATACAAGCAAACACTCGCATTCCCGTGCTCGGTCACGCAGATGGAATTTGCCATTTGTATGTGGACGAAAAAGCTGATTTGGACATGGCGCTCAAACTTTCCGTCGACAGCAAAACTCAGTATCCGGCCGCCTGCAATGCAATTGAAACTTTGCTCGTCAACCGCAAGATCTCAGATGTGTTTCTCCAGAAAGTGATCGATGCATTGCGATCGAAAAACGTCGAGGTGCGTGTCGAGAAATCGGCAATCGAGTTTTACAAGCTCAAAGACGTGGCCACCGCAGATAATACCGATTGGTCAACGGAGTACTCCGACCTGACGATTTCGGTAAAGATTGTAGATTCGCTAAGCGAGGCAATCGAGCACATCAACACCTACGGCTCCGGTCACACCGAATGTATAGTCACTGAAAATTCGGAAGCATTCGAAAGATTTTTCGCCGAGGTAAATTCGGCAGGCGTCTATCAGAATGCCTCGACACGTTTTGCCGACGGATTTCGCTATGGCTTCGGTGCGGAAGTGGGCATCAGCACCGGCAAGTTGCACCCCCGCGGACCGGTCGGAGTAGAAGGAATCATTACTTACAAATACAAGCTGGTCGGCAGTGGACAAATCGTCGCCGATTATTCTGGAGAGAATGCACGAAGCTTCAAACACAAAAATATTTGATTTATAGGACCAGCGCGGAAGAAACAAAATGAGCAAAGAGGAAAAAGACTAATGCTAAAAAACAAGAAGCTCGCTGTCATTGGAGTCGGCAAGCTTGGTGAAGCACTGATTTCCGGATTGCTCAAGAAGGACGCCATCAACGCGGCGGACGTATGCGGAACGGTCGCTCATGAAGAGTCTGTCGCAAGAGTGAAAGAACGTTTGAAAATCGAGGCGACAACAGACAACAAAACAGCCGCCAAAGGCAAGGACCTCATCTTGCTGGCAGTAAAGCCGCAGAACATGGACAGTGTTTTGCGAGAGATCGCACCAGTGCTAAACAAGAAGCAACTGATAATCTCCGTGGCCGCGTCGGTGACCACAACCTTTGTCGAAGAGAGGCTTCCTACAGGCATCCCGATCGTGCGAGCCATGCCCAATACGCCCTCGATAATGAATGCAGGCATGGCGGGTCTGTGCACCGGCTCTGGTGCCAACGAAGAGCACAAACAAATGGCAGAGGCAATTTTCAAATGCGTCGGAGAAACTGTCTTTGTCGACGAGTCCCTTATGGATGGGGTCACAGCGCTGTCCGCCAGCGGTCCGGCATATCTCTACGTGGTCATCGAATCTCTGGCTGAAGCAGGAGTCAAGCTAGGAATTCCCCGCGATGTTTCCACCTTGCTGGCCGCTCAGACCATGCTTGGTGCGTCTCGAATGATTCTCGAATCGAAGGCGCACCCCGCTCTTCTCAAAGACATGGTGACGACGCCAGCAGGTTGCACCATTGACGGGCTGATGGAGCTGGAAGAAGGGAAATTGAGAGTTACTCTCATAAAAGCCGTCGTCAAAGCTGCCGAACGAGCGCGCGAGTTGGTAAACACACAAAACACCAAGAAATAATTACCGGTCTTGGCCTGGCGTCCTCTGAGCAGCAGCATAGCAAACAATTTTGCACTACTTCCTTTCTGACGAAATGGTTTGAAAACATGACTGAAAAACTACCGGCGCATCTTTTTCTTGACGAGCGCGATATCGATTACGAAATGCGCACTTTTCCCGAGACCACCGAGAAAGGTGCGGCTAATGTCGCTCATGCTCTCGGTTTTCGCGAGAGGCAGATGATAAAAACTTTGATTTTCGAAACCGCCAAGGGGGACTGCTCGCTCGTCATGGTCGGCGGTGATCAAAATGCAATTTCAGGACTGCTGAAAAAGGCACTCGGTTCTCGCGACATTTCTCTGGCGAAACCTGAGAAGGTAATAGAACTGACCGGCTATGTAATCGGCTCCATTCCGCCTTTTCACTGGCAGAAGGAAGGCGTCAGGACGTTTCTCGACAAGGCGCTCATGACTGAGCCTCTTTTGGGAGTGGGCACCGGAAAATGGGGAAATGAGATCCTCATTACTCCTGAAAATCTAGTCATTGCCAGCAACGCGATTGTCGTCAATTTGACCGTGCGCGACGAATCATGATTTTTTCGCCTGACTGATGCGCTTTTCCATTTTCTTCGCCTCGTCCCGCTTTCCTTCTTTTTTGAGAACGCGAACGAGGTTGTTGCTGACGCGCAGAGTTTCCTTATTGTTTGTTCCGACTGCCTGCTCATCAATAGCAATCGCACGCCGCAAAAGATCTTCGGATTCTTTCAGCTTGCCGGACTGCTCTTTCAACACGGCCAGGCATGAGAGCACTTCGGCGACACGGAAGCTTTCATCACCTAGAGCGGTTTCACGGATTGCCAGGGCCTTCTTGAAGTTGTCCTCAGCCTTGGTGAGATTACCGTCTGCAAATTCCAAGGTGCCTATGCCAACCAGGCAGTCAGCCATTGCCGGATGGTCATCGCCATAGAGCTTGTCTATGATCTCTCTGGCGTGCACATAACACTGCATTGCCTCACCGTTTTCACCGGCCATTTGGTGCTGAACGGCCAGACTGTTGTAGGTGGTAGCCACATCCAGGTGTTCCGTACCGAGAGCTTTCTTGCGAATGAACAAGGCTCGCTTCAAGGCAGCCATTGAATCTTTCAGCTTGCCCTCCCGATGATAAACAGAAGCCAGTGCCTGCAAGCTGGAGGCGACGTCTTCTTCATCCGGCTTCAATGCTTTCTCGCGTATAGCTAACGAACGCTGAATTAGCTCTTTTGCTTCCTGTACTTTCCCTTCCGTCAAATAGATCATGCCCAGGTCATTGAGGCTGTCTGCAACGGCAAGCCCGTCAGGACCGAAAAGCACTTGCAGCTTCTCTTTCGGTTGACCTGGTTCAAGACGATCTATGACGTCAATAGCGAAGTGAACAAC
>JAYRNY010000996.1:0-11774 GCA_041911975.1 bacterium
CTGGAATATGACATCGAAAAGGTAAAGCCGAAATTCCAAGAGCCTCAGCTCGGTGAGCCCGAAAAAGCCAGGGAAGATACGCTCAAAAGCGCGCCGGAAAAAATTTCTCCGGAGCTAGGCAAAATTGATGAGAGCTCATTAACAATTAATGAGGACACGACTCTCAAAGGCACTATTCAAATCGTTGCCGACGACACAGAGTACGATCAGCAAAAAAACACCTTCCTTGGCACAGGCAACGCCGTCGCGATCATTGCCGGACAAAATTCCAAATTGGAAGCCGACATGATCCTTTACGATCAAAATTCGGATCTGATCGACGCGCGCGGCAATGTGCGTATTTATCGCGACGGGCAACTGACAACAGGCAGCGCCTTCAAATTCAAAGTCAATTCCGACGAATACCTGATTACGAATCCTGACACGGAAGTTCAGGGCACGTCGGTTGTCGCGCGAAAAGCATACGGCACCGAAGAAGGCTTGAATTTCAAGAACGGCACAATGCAGATGCCCAAGCCGATCATCATATCGAGCAATGTCGGCTATGCTCCGCTCAGCTATCAAGACGAGCTCTTCGAAAAGAGAGCGCATCCTGATGCGTACATTCCGGAAAATACAAGCTTCAAGTTCTCCGCCAAAAAGATGGTGTACGAGCGCTATAAAGATCACGACAACCTCACCATATTTGGTGGCAGGATGATGTTCGGCAAGCTGGGCGTCAGACTTCCGAAATTCAAGGCCACAGTCGGGCAGGAAAACAGCGTCACTTTCCCTGTCACTCCCTACATGGGCAACAATCTGATGGTCGGCGGTCTTAATTTAGGTCCGAATTTCCACAGGTCTTTGGGCAAATTCGGTGTACTGTCCTACGCGCCCCTGGTGCAGTTCGGCGGCAGGCAGCTGACCGGAACAACCACGAAAACGACTAACGTTCCCGGCGTCGGCGCTCAAATCGGCTATGCCAATAAGCGCTTGCAGGCTCACCTGGCTTACGGTTCCAACTCCCAACTTCTGGTCGGTGACCTCAAATACAAGATCAACAGAACCATGCGCTATCAGGGCGGCATCAACCGCTACATGGAAGACGGTCTTTTCGGATACAGGCGAGCCCGCATTCTCAGCGAATTCGTCGATCAACGCTCCACCAGTAAGATACCTTTCATTGCCAACTTGAGCTTCAGGACTGGTGCCGGCTGGGCACAAGACAATCCGCAATTGATTAACTTGACGCCGGAATACGCAAAACTGTTCAACAAGACCACATCAACCAAAATAGTTTCCGCCTATCGTTTTTCCGAGTCAATTAGCGCCTCGACTCATCCTCTCTTCAAAATAGGCAACGAGAAGTACGGGCTCACCTCCAACCTCACCGGGGGACTGGCTCTAAAGTATTACTCGACCGGCGACGCGCTGGCGATGGCTCAGATCGGACCCAACTTAGAAGCAGTTGCCGATCGCTTTAAATTCAGAGTCGGCTACACGCAATCGGCAATTCGCGGTCAGTCGCCATTCGTTTTCGACCAATTCATCCAGGGCACGCGTTCGGCGTATGTAGCAGGTGGCTTCAAGGTAAACAAATACTTGACCTTGGGCGGTTCGGTGGGATACAACTTCATCGATAAGTTGGCCTATTCCAAGACAATGACCGCTGCAATCGGTCCGCAGGATTTCAAGCTACTTCTGTCGCGGGACTTCCTGACCGGCAACCAACGGATGGGCTTCGACCTCATTTACGGCCAGCAGATTCCCTTCAACCGACTGGTCTTGAAGGGCAGTCCCGACCATGGCCAATTAGGTGGAATTTGATGACATCCGCTAAAAGCGCAGACAGTCAAAACCAAAATCTAGACCAAATTTTGAAAGACAAGATGCCTGCGCTCGGCATCGACCTGGGCGGCACGAAAATCGGCTGCGCCCCCGTCGCCGACTTCAAAATTATCGGTGAGCCAAAAAAAGTACCGACACCAAAAGGCGCCGAGAACATAATCGATACACTGGTTGAGCTGATCGAAGACGCCAGAAAGGCTCACATTCTGCGCGGGGTAGGTATTGCCACGGCCGGTATCGTCGATACAGAAACCGGCGAAGTAATTGGATCTACCGGCAACCTACCGGGTTGGGCAGGAACGCCAATCAAGAAAGTCATCGAATCGAGAACCGGCTTGCCCGTGCATGTCGACAACGACGCTAATGCAGCCGGCTACGGCGAAGTAAAAGCTCTCGGTCTGACCGAAAAAACATGCGTTATCGCCGTCACGCTCGGCACCGGTATTGGTGGCGGAATAATCATGCGTGGACAGCTTTATCGCGGCGCGCACTATGCCGCCGGCGAAATCGGTCACTTGCGTGCCAACTTGAACAATCACAGACTATGCACTTGCGGACTATTCGATTGTTGGGAGGCTTACGGCTCTGGACGCGGTTTTCGCGCAACAGCAAAGGAATTGCTCACTAATGTGACAGTGGAACAGACTCCACTGGCGGCATTTTTGCCTGACCCACCCGTAGATCAAGTCTGCCAAGCAGCTGAAAATGGCGATATCATCGCCAAAAGAATTGTCGATACCTGGCACGAGCACATTTGCGCCGGCATCGTCACCTTGGCGCATATACTCGATCCGGACTGCTTCATCATCTCCGGCGGCATGGCTAAATTCGTCAACTATGAATACCTCAAAGAGCTGGTTATCGACAAATGCATGCCCAGAGTCGGCGAGCGCCTCGATATTCACAGCTCGTCTCTAGGCGACGGAGCCGGTATTATCGGCGCCGCCCAGATAGCGCTCGATCATCTTGTGGTGAAGAGCTAAGGCGCAAAGCTCAGTACTTCATCTCGATTTCGTATGTCAGCTTGGACTCACTGTCAGGCTCGACTTTGACGTCGAATTCGAATGTGGTCGAATCTTTCTTCTTATACTCTTGTGAGGAATTCGTGATCTTCCACTGTCCATATGCGTGCTCGACCGTGGTCACCGTGATTGGCTCTTTCTTGTGATTGCGCAAACTGATTTCCATTTGCACGCGCGTGACATGGTCGGAGACTCTCAACACATTCATCTGCTTGCGCTCGCCAACAACATCGAAAGCATCACCTATATAAAGGCGAACTTTTTCGTCACGAGGGGTGTGATCGATTTGATCTTCGCCAATGAATTGCAAGGCGCCGTCCTTGTCCTTTTTGTAGACACGCACTTTGCCTTTTGGCATGGGCATTCCCAGATTGTTCTTTTCTGAGTTGTCCATCTCCAGTTTGACATTGATTTTCTTGCTCGTTCCATAAGGAGACCAGCCGCCCGGATAAAACTGACCGTTGGAATCAAAAACAAATTGTTTCTTGGTCGGCACTTGAGCCGCGTTGAAAAGGCTCAGTTGCTTGGTTTCACGGTCTTTTACGTCGGTTTTTCCGGTCAAAGTATAGAGGTGATACTCGGCAAAAGATTGCTCGGTAAATTGCTGCTCCGGCGCACCACCGGCGCGAGCGAACGCCATGCCTTTGGCAAGATATGGCTGTGGCGCCGTAACTCTGTGCACATCGCCAGCAAGCAGCTTCAGTGCCGCCTCTCTATAGCTGGCACCGGATTGATTGTCTAAGGTCACCCAACTGGTCAAATCAGTCTTCGTATCATCATTGTTGACGACGGCAACATAATCGCACTTCCAGTTGAGACCAGCAGTTTGATAAGCGATCTCGGTTTTATGCGTTCCAGCTTTGTCTGTCTCCAATTTCCAAAGCAAAGAAGGCTTCGGAACAAGACCGGGCGGCAGTTCGGAAAGCTCGACCTGCCCCTGCGGATTCAAGATCACTCCGTTTCCTGTTTTTACGACAAGACCAGAATAAGCGGATGAAACACGGCCCTCCGAATCGGAAATATAGGTACGTGGCGAGTTGATTAGAGTCCCCGTAATTTCCGAAACACCACCTCCGGCCAGATAATTCTTGATGCGCACGTCCTTGCCGACTGATTTCGACAAAATTGTAGTTGGCTCGATCAAATCATATTGATAGTTTTGCTCGCGCACAACAACGGCATTGGGAGCGGTAAGCGATGTGAAACTGACTGATGTCGGATCTATTTTGGCGGCAACATCCTCGAAGCGAACATGATTGATGCCGCTGGTCAAATCAACAGAGCGAGTGTCTCTGACAAGACCGAAATTCTGGTTGTAAATGGTAAGACTGACTCCGGACGACTCGGAAATCTTCTTCTCGTCAGAAGCATTCGCCGGCAGACCACCCTGACAAATTGCTGCCAACAGAACAATCGAAAGCGCCCGCTTGATTTTCGTCTTAGTCACGTCGCCACCCCCATCAAAGACACCACCGCAGCTTCACCTTTGAAACCGCCGATGCTACTGGACACACAGATCATACCCTCATGACCAGCCCCCAAAGGCCCCATATTGCAAGGCTTTTCAGCCATTTATGAAGTCAACTCAAGAAAAAAGACCGTTAACGGTCTTTTTTCCAGACTCTATTTTCGCCGCCGAAATTCCAACTATTGACAACACTATCAAATTGCGGCGTTCACAAGCGGTTCCAATTTTCGTGCCAGTTGGACGTCAAGTTCGTGGCCGCCTTTGATGCTTATGAATCTGGCTTTTACGCGCATCGGATTCACACCAATCAATGTCAAATCGCCGAGCAAGTCGAGCAGTTTGTGACGCACCGGCTCATCTTCGAAATGAAGCGGCTTGGTAAAACCATCATCGGTCAAGCTGACGCTTTCATCGGCAAGTCCAAGCATCTGATGCTCTTTAAGTGAAGCAAAAGTCCTGGCGGTGGCAATCTCCTCTGCTCCTTTCGATGCATCGAATGTCTGCCAGCGTTTGCCAATCTTCGGATGGTCCCAATCCATCAAATAGGTAAGGGAGAACTTGGAATCGGGCACCGCCAAGATCATTCGATCACCAGAGCCGACTGTAATCGTTTCTTTGAGTTCGATATCTGCAGCGGGTACGCGTCTTTCAATACCTGCGGACTTGAACAGCTGAATGAAAAAGTCGGCGCTGCCATCGCCCAGGGGAAGCTCCGGACCGTCGACAGTAATGAGAACGTCTTCCAGTCCCCAGATAGCTACAGAACAAAGGACATGCTCGACAATGCAGAGGCGCACGTTATTTTTGCCGAGTACGACGTTGCGCAAAGTATTAACAACGCTCTCAGCCTTAGCCGGAATCCTTACATAGGAGTCCTTCACCTCGGCCCGCGAGTCAAGAACTGCAAAGCTGATGCCGGAACCGGCAGTCCCGTTCTCAATGACGACCTTGATGTCCTTCTTCGAGGTGGCGCCGCGCCCTTGATACTCAACGCGAAACTTATCCGTAGCGCTCAAAGAAGGAGATTTCATTCCTTACACCTTTTCCAAGGCTTTCTCAGCCAAAAGCGCTTCCAGCTTCGCAACTCTAGCTTTCAAGTCTTTGACGTCTGCATTCGTTTCTTTCAGCTTCTTGACGCGCACCAAATTTTCAATAAATTGACGCCTTTCGATGGCCGGCACACCAACCTGGACATCGGCTGCAGGAACATCTTTGACCACACCGGCCATTCCTTCGACAATTGCATCTTTACCGATTCTCATGTGATCGGAAATGCAGGCGCTGCCAGAAATGATGGCGCGATCTTCAATTACGCAAGAGCCGCCGATCGCAGTCGTGCCTATGATCAGCACTTCCTTACCGATTCGGCAATTGTGCGCGATCATGACCAGATTGTCTATCTTCGTGCCCTGCCCGATCGTGGTGGCACCCATGGTGCTGCGATCGATTGTCGTGCATGAGCCTATTTCGACATCGTCCTCAATGACAATCGTGCCTATATGAGGGATTTTCAAATGAGGATTGGATTCATCCCTGATATCGCGGCTGCCTTTGAGCCTTCTTTCTAGATTGGACTCGCGCTCTGTGGCATAACCGAAACCATCTGCTCCCAATGCAGCACCTTGTTGCAAAATGACTCGATTCCCGATTTTTATCGCATCTGCAATCAGGCATCCAGCGCCAATAGATGTGTTTTCTCCGATTTCCACTTTTGCACCGATTATGGTGCCGGGATGAATGACTGTTTTCGCGCCGATCTTTGAGCCCGGTCCAATCACAACCAGTGCACCAATCGCCACACCTTCACCAAGCTGTACGCTTTGATCGACAACTGCTGTCGGATGAACGCCAGGCGGCGGGCAATGTCTTCTGGGTGCAACTGCAGAAAGCATTTTCTGCACTGCCAGCATAGGACGCTCGACTACAATTCGCGGGCGTTCCGTCTTCACTCCTGGGGTGACTACCAGCGCCCTGGCTTTGCATTGGTCCAACTTTGAGACCAGTTTTTCGTCAAAGACAAGAGCCAGGTCATCTTCGGTCGCCGCGAGCGGTGAAACCGCAACAGAGGAAACTTTCAAATCGGCAGAACCTTCAAGGCGACCACCAATTACTTGGGCGATCTGGGCGAGACTCATTTCGGCGGGAAGCTTCATTTTATGACCCCGATGATGGCAGCGAACTACAACGCTCGGATAGCTTTCAGGGGCAGCCGCTTTAAGGCTGCAGCTGCCCCTCAAGAATTTACTTGGTGGTCTTGGCTGGGGCAGCCGGTGCTGCTGCAGCGAGGCGCTTCATGACCGAGTCGGTCAAATCAATTCCACCCATAAACACAACCGGCTTCAAAAGCACGATGTCAAGCTTTCTGGCAGCCGCTTCTGCTTTGATCGCATTTTGAACATCGCTTTCCAACTGCGTTTCCAGAGACTGAGCGCGCCCCTGTACTTTTTTCACTTCGGTATCGATTGACTCCTGCAATCTTCTCTGCAAGCCTTCCAACTCCGCAGGCGGCTTGTGAGCAGTCTTTGCTTCTTCAAGCTGGCGATTGCCGTCTTCAATCATTTTGTGGACTCGATCTTCTTCTTTTTTCAAATCCTTGGCCAATTGCTCTGCTTTCGGATATGCCTTAACTACTTTGTCCGGGTCTACAACGCCGATTCCGCCACCACCACTTTTTGCGGGCGGTTGGGCGGCTGGTGCCGCCGGCGCATCAGCAGCATATGCTGCGGACAGTGAAAGCGATAACGCGCTAGTAACCAGAACGAGGCTCTTTTGCAAGGTATGCATGCTCTTCTCCAAAACTCAATAAGACAAAACGCTGTCAAACGGCTCAGTTTACACCATTAGCAGTTACCAAAGGCGGCTTGGAGACAGGACGTAATTAAAACATTGGTTATTAAAAGCGGTCGCCGAAACCGACTGTCATGCGCGGCGTGAAATTGCCCAAAATGCTGGAAACCAGCGGCATACCGTACTCGAAGCGAACCAGTCCGAGCATCGGTATATTCACTCGCAATCCGACGCCTACAGATGCACCCATATTCGAACGCGAGAAGAGGCTGTTGGTCAGACCATTTCCCATAACCTGACCGGCATCAAAGAAAGCCGTCATTTTGACGTGTTTGTCTACGACTTTTGCCACCTTGCTGTTGCGCGGCAAGGGCAGCCGCGAGCGCATTTCGGCAGTGGCCATGAGCATGCCGGTGCCTGTACCCAGGTCGGAGAACATTCTGTAGCCGCGAATACCGTTCCATCCACCCAGCCTGTACTGTGCAAACTGAGGCATGCCGCCCAACGACGAACCGCCTTGAATGTTGGTGGCCAGGGTTATGTCCTTGGTAATCGGTATATATTTACTGGCGCTGGCGCCCATTTTCATAAAACTGGCACTGCCCACGCCTAAAGAAGGACCGGTGGAGAGTTTGACGAAACTACCTTTATGGGGATCGACACCATCCCTGGTGTCATATGTAATGGACGGATTGACGGTCATGTAGGTCCCGCCCCTGAGCTGCTGATTGCGAACCTGCTGAGCAAGCGCATCTGCTCCCGCCACATTGGAAGCCATTCCGGTCGCCATGGCGCGATTGGCCATTTGATTGAGCGCGCCATCGGCTCCGAACATATTGCTGTAGTCTCTAAGCGAGGTGTTTTCACCTATCAAGCCAAGATTCAAATTGACGTTATTACGCAGTTTTTTACTGAAAGTCGCTGATGCACCGAGAGTTCTTTGCGTCGATTGATCGACCATCATCGAAGAGAAATTACGCCCAAAGCCTGATACGGCAAGGGAAGTACCGGTCTTCATGAAATTAGGTTCAACGAATGTTGCTTCGATTTGAAAGTTGTTCTTGTTGACCATGTAGCCGTTGCCCGGATTGTTGATGGCATTTACGCCCTGTCCGAACATACCGGTGCCCATCTGGGAATTGAATGAAAGTATCTGCCCGCGCCCGCGGAAATTGTTGTCCGAAAAACTCAAATTACCGAATGGACCGGCGATAGAATCAACTCCGCCGCCCACACCTACAGATCCGGAGCGCTTCTCGTCTACTTCTACCTTCAGCACATACTTGTCCGGACTGGTAGAGGACGGCTGCAAACTGCGGCGAATATCCGAGAAATAGCCGTTTGCATATAACTTGCGCAGATCTGCGGTCAATTGCTTTTCATTATAGACCGCACCAGGCTTGACTTTTAGGGCATTGCGAATGATGAAATCCTTGGTCTTGTGATTGCCGGCAATCTGCACAGACTCGATTTGACCTTCATTTACTTTTAGCGAAATATTGCCGTCCGGATCATCTTTGACGTCGACAACACGAGCCAGAAGGAATCCTTTTTCGTGGTATAGCTGCTCGACCTTATCTATGGAAGAAGAAAGATCGTTCAAGTTCTGCGGTTTACCAAGCTGATTGGCAAAAATATGCGAAAGTTCTTCTGAGCCAAGCGCTTCATTTCCTTCGAATGAAAACTGGGTAATCGGAGCATTTTCCTGCACCCGAATCTTCAGTAGAACTCCACCATTGCTCATCTCGGGCAGAGCCTGCAAACTACGATCGTCGAAATAGCCCATGCCGTTGATCGCTTTTAGATCCTGCAAGAGCACATCGCGATCAAATTTGTCGCCACGCTTGGTCTTTACGACATTGAGAATGTCTTCTGAAGGAACAAGCCGATTGCCTTCAATCTTGACGTCGTCAACGGTCAGATTGCCCGACTGTTTGGCCGCACCTGGATAGGTCAGTTTGCCGGTAAAACCAGAAGACGGCGAAGGCGACTCAATGGGAGCCTCCTTGGGCGTTTCAGCCTTGAGCTCGACATCGGAATCTCCGGACGGCAACACGTCGCTGGCATCCGATGCTGAGGCCGGGACGCCGGTAAAGACTGAACTAAAGACGCCCACGGCAAGAGTTGCCGCAATCAGGCGCCGTATAGCAAGATTCACAGCGAAGTTTCTCTTTGAAACCGTCAAAAACATTGCATTCTCGCTTCCCAGAGGGCAATTTTAGCATGCGCCGCAGTCATGCCAAGCGCTTTTCCTCATGACATCAACTGCTCGGGTGCCTTCTAATGAGAGACGCAAGACAGGCGCGATTGATCCGCAAAATAGATGAAAGCTGCTTAAGGAGATGCCGGTTTACATATTGACCACAGATAACCCATATTTCAAAAAACAAACTCCGCCTGATAAGACGGAGTTTTTTGGTTATCTGCCTTTCACTTTTATTGCTGCGGTGAGGCGCCCGTAGCTGCTGCCGTGCTCGTCGCACTCATGTCTTCGTTGGCATTGCCACCAAGCCCGGTGGCGACGTTCAGTTCAATTTTGACATGAGTACAGGTAGCAATCTCATGACCTTCTATTACCTGGAAGGCTTTTGCAAGAGCAATGTGAGCGGGCGAGACTGTTTTCTCGACTGGTGCCGCCAGCGAACACAAGTAGAACTTGAGGTCATCGTCGGGTGCCGGCAATTCAGCTTTGCAGTTGTATCGATAGAGCTTCAATCCAGGATTGTTCTTGATGTAATCTTTGTCGTTGTCCCAATTCTCGAGTTCCGAAATATTTTTCAACTCTTCTACGTTTGATTCGACATTGTCCATGCGGCCATATCTCATTGTAAGTGTATGCAGCTTGCCGACTTTCATCCATGGCAACGACATTGGATAGCTGCCTTTGATCTGATCGAATTTCTTCTCCATTGCCACCATGGCTTCGCTTTGGGCAATCCACTTAAGCGCATTGCGTTGAGTTTCCAACTCCTTCGCCGTATCTCTCGATTCCGTGTACAGTTGATCGGCAATCTCAGTCAATTGTGGATAATTGTCTTGCACCTGGAGCAGATGTTGATGCGATTCGTAGACGAGTTGACGCGAACGGGCGATCATGTTGTTCATTTGCCCGATGCGATCGTTCTCGTTGAGCTTCCTTGCACCGGCAAGAGCTATTTCATCGGCTGATGCTTGCAGGCGATTGTGAGTGAACACAAGACCCCCGTATGAGTAGCCAATCATAAGACCGAGCCCTACCAGCGTCATCACCACGCCGCCCAGCACCAGCATGTTGCCCTTTTGGCTTCGTTGTCTTCTAGAAAATCGTCTTTTCATCTCTATCACTTGCTTGTTTCACGGCGAGTGGAACAATTCCCCTTTATAGAAAGTTATTCGTTGATGTAATACAAACTGGATGCCGGGTCGCGCCCTAGGTTCTCCCATTGAGCCTGACTGGTCATATGAATCGTGACCGGGCTGGTGAAGCCGGGAAGCCCTGCTCCTGCATTGAAAAGCGGTGAGATGTCGCAGTCGGCGCTCAACTGAATGCTGTACATATATGGACCGCCGCTACCATTGGGCAATTTATCGACGGGCAACTCGTTGCCAATCGTGACGCTGCTCTTGCCAGCACCGCTGCCGTCAACAACAACGAGAATTGCATCCGGATTCTTTACGACCACTCCGCAGGTCTTCAACAAATTGATCCACCACTGATTGGACTTAAGCAGTTTCTGCGCATCGCTGCGCTTTTCGCATACTGCCAGTCTGTGAGTCATCTCCGTCATTATGCCGTGCGCGATCAGATAGCGAACGGGCAGAATGCCGATGTTCAAAAGCGGTGCAAATATGAACAGAATGAAGATAACCATGGCGCCGCTGAATTCGGTCATGGCGCTTCCCGTCCTTCTTCTGCTTCTTATCCTCGCGTAATTCATTTTCCCGGTCCTAATTGACTGATTGAGTGCTACAGCCTCCACATCGTTATAAACGAGCAGTCAATAGCTTTTAGGAGGGTAGAACACAATCTTGCCTGTGATACCACAATTGGTACTGCTCAATGAACGTCGAGATCTAATGTGCCACCCCCGACGAATCGGAAGTGGACACATTAGCGCCGTAAAACTTGGCTTAGTTTGCGATGCGGGGCATCGACCCTTTTAACTTGATAGCTTTATGGATTCTTGTTCGGTACCACGTAGGTAATGGGGACGGTATGAGTGCAATTGAGGGAAACACCCTTACTGCCGACTATTGCTCCCGCCAGAAAGGGCGGGTAAATGTCTATGGTTGTCTTTACGGATACTTCTCCGTCTACAGCGCCGCCCGCGTCGGTGGGAACATCGCGCACCGTCTCTACGGCTTCGATCGCTTCACGCACCTTCATCGGCAATCGTGTCGAGTAGATCTTCTTAACTACGGCAGCCGCTCTGTCGTAAGGCGCAGTACCGGCACCGACGTTACGGTTATCACCTTTAGAAAGATCGCTGGGGGGTCCCGATGCTGCAGCCCTGGCTGCATCTCTGCAGGCCTGGTCGTTCAAGCCTGCACCGATGGCAATCATGCCCAGGTCGATAACCAGAAGAACGGCTGGAACCAGGCAGATGAGGATACCGACAACTTCTACGAGTCCCTGTCCTTGCTTACGTCTAGTAGAGTCAGGTCTTATGATGACCATAAAAGTGCGCTCC
>JAYRNY010000997.1:0-9473 GCA_041911975.1 bacterium
AGCAACGGCTTTCTCTACACCGCCAGGCTCATCTTTGAAGAACTTTTCTTGTCCGGCAAGCATTCTGCGAGCGATGCCGTTGGGTCCGTCGTTCTTTCCGAGCAGCTTGGTGTTGTCGTAGTTGGAGAGTGATACCACATCAGCTAAAGGCTTGCCGCCAACATCAGCCGGTAGCCGCAGTTTTGCTTCTTCCATGGACTTGTAGCCCAGTCCGGAAAGCAAGGATTCTCTGGTCATTTTTCCATATGACGATGTGAACTCCAGATAGCCAGAGCCGAACGCGCCCATCACATTATCCTTAAGCACTGAGCCCGGCTTATTACCCTTGTTGCGATCGTCATCGAAGGCAAACTTCAAGTTGTCCAGGGTCTGCCCTATTTGCCTTTGCTGCTCAGGAGTAGCAGCAAATTGCTTGCGGAAGTCAGCTCCGCTCTGGCCAGTCTGATTCCAACGGTCTTGGAAGGCGGTGACATTGTCTCTAGAGATTTCGCCACCACTGGCGATAGCGTCAAACAACTTTGGATTGGAGGCAAGGGCACCAAACTGCCTGCGATTGTCCGCGCGAAGACTATCATTGCTCAATTCTTTCCTCAGCTGACCTTCAGGCACCACGTAGTCCGTGAAAAGTCTCGTTCCCTGTTTGGTAGAGTCCATTACTGACCATGTACTGCCGTTCTCTGCCTTCAGCGAGCGGTACTTGTTGAACATCTCTCTGTACAGTTCTTGATAGACAGGATTTGACTCTTTCGACGCAGCTGAACTCAGTTTGTCAGGATTGACTATGCGCTCGTTGGAGAAGTTCGGCGCCTTCAAGCGATTTTGCTCCAAGAAAGAGCCGGCATTCTGCATTCCAAAGGCAATTGCCATGTCGGGCAGAATGTTCGGCATGCGATTGCTGTCGCCTTGCAGGTTCTTGAGCAATGCATTGTTGTATGCCTGACGATCGCGCTCAGGAACAGACTCTACTTCGGACCGCAGTCTAGTCACAGCCGCATCGGAGCCTTCTTTCTCCAGCACCGTTCTGATCACTGCTGCATCGGCTGCCGCTTCTTTTACGGGACCTTTTGCTGAGTCGTAGGGTTGAGCTGATTCTGCCATAATCAAATCTCCTGGGGGTTTTTAAGACTTGGGCGCATGCAGTTGCCCGCATCGGATCTCTTCTAAGGAGATGTCGCTGGTGGAGCAGGCTTCTTACTCGCGACCCTGGGAGGGGGCGTAGGGATTCTGGTTGAGGGGAGGAGTGGGCGTTGATGCCCTTCTGATGCTTTCGATTATTCCGCACCAACGTGACCGCATCGTTACGGCGCTTGCGGAAAGTACGCACTGTGGGGCAAACGCTTGTTTCAGAGATGCTATGAGCCCCAACGAAGCAAAAATAAGGGAGGCTTTCGCCTCCCTTAGACTTTTTCCAATTTCGATTGAATACTATCCTTATGCTTTCGGCGGATAGCGCTTGGCGAACCACTGCTTCAACGCATCGTTGTTGCCCGCGTTGACATTCTTGCGGATCGCTTCGATCGATTTGTCCGTGAGAGGTCCGACCTTGTCGTCATACTCTCCGGGTTTGATTGCCTTTTGCAGCGCTAGTTTTGCAGCCGCATCAAGAGGTTCACCGGCAGTCATTCTTTCGGCAATCTTAATTGGTCCATCTTCTTTTGCAATTCTGCCTTTCTCCCTGTTGGTGTCCGGCTTGACCTGTGACAGATCTGGGCCAGCAGGTGGAGGAGTCCCTTCAATCTTCGGATAGCGGGAGGCGAACCAGTCAGAGCCTCTGGTATCCACGGTTTCTCCGGGCTTGGCTCTTGCCTTTTCTCTCTCTCTCAGAGCCGCAAGAACGGCATCACGATTTTCCGCTGTAATTTCAGGCTTGCCTTGATCCTTGAAGAACGGCCCGCCTTTTCTCATTACATAGGCGAGGTCTTCTCTAGATCTTTGAGCGGCTGCGGCGTCGTCACCGAAAGCTTTCTTGGCTTGTTCGGGGTTCAGCATTCTGGCTGCCAGATCTTGCGGTCCTTTGCCGGCAGCCAGCCTGGTGTCGTCGTAATTGGCAACTGGCTCAACACCCGTCACTGGTCTGGGATTATCAGCTTTTTCCTTGGGCAGCTTCGCTTGAGCATCTGCTACGTCCTTGTAGCCCATGCCTTTTGCGAGCGATTCCTTGGTGATGTAATCATTGCTCCACATATGACCATCATTCTTCATGACGGAACCGTTTTCATTTGGCTTCGGCTTACCTTCATTGAAGGTCTTCAGCAAAGCGTCAGCAGTGTCCTTAGCTTTCTTGACGGCTGCGGCATCACCAAGTTCGGCGCGGAATTTATCGCCTTCCGGACCGACTGCAGTCAGTTTGCGCTGGAAGTCTTCTACTTCGCTCTTGCGAATGTAGTCTTTTCCGCCGGAGATCTTGTTGAAGAGTTTATCGTCTGGATTGAGCAGGTCGCCGAAGTTCTTCTTGTGGTCTTCGCGAACAGGCTTGAGGTTTTGCTCTTCTACGAACTTATCTCTGCCGGCTTTGATAGCCTTGTCCATCGCTTCCGGAGTGACGCCTCTGTAGCGATTTTCAGGTTGATTCTTCAGTTCCTGGTATCTGTCGGAGAAACTGCTTAAGAGGGTTGAAGTAAGCTTGTCCTTGGGATTGGCGTCGGCATCGATGAGGGCACTGCCCAATTTCGCTGCGTCGACTTTGCCGTCTTTCTGCAAGTCTGTGCGCTGATTTCCGTAAGCAAGCGCAATTTCAGGTAAGACTCCGGCTTCTTTCAGCTTGTCGGCCATCAAGCGCCTGTACTCAGTCTGTTGCTCTTCGGTAGCGCCTTTCAGACCGTCTGGCTTGCTTTCCGCTTGTAATTTCTCGAGAGCGGCTTGTGCTCCGTCTTTTTGATAGGTTTCTTTGATGCGACCGACGTCGGCATCCACGTTTTGCTGGACAGTCTTGGTGCGGTCATAGCCGTTATTTGTGTTGTCAGCCATAGTAACTCTCCTCAACCTCTTACCAGAGTTTTTTAGAACGCGGAGCTTGAGCTTGCTACATTCGTCGTACCAGCCACAACGAGTATAGGTCCAAGCAAAAGTGTATTTTGGCGGGCTTTTCAGCCTCTACCTATATACCTCTATTACGGGGAAGATAAACCGGAGGACCGACCGCTGTGGGTACAGAGACCGGCGTAGCGATAATATTGCCATCGCAAAAACAACTTGTCATTGGGAAAAATACGTAGTCGAACCTTAAATCTGCTGGACGGATAAAAACCGCCCAGCAGAAATGTCGGCAACTCGATTTTTCGCTCGAGCCGGGGTGTAAAACCCGTACTGGTTATACCTCCGGGTGTTTATGGAGCCATAATCCAGGTGCTCTCGATAGGATTTGGTACCACTGCCGCGGCAGGTCTTTTCTCGGGATATCTCGCATTGAACCAGGTCTTCAAGGCTTCGTTGCCCGACTTGTTCACGGTCTGCCTGAATTTCTCAACATCCACGACTCCGGGTTTGTCGGCGTCACCAATGATTGGCTTGCCGGCTTGAACGCCTCTCCAGTTGATTCCCAGTTCCGGGCTCTGCAATACGCGCTGAAGAGCAGCGCGAGAACCTTCATCAAGTCCCTGGCCTTCAAGCATCTGGCGAGACACAGCCTCGGCACCCCTACCCGGGATTACTCTAGTGCGTGAGTAGTCCGTATCCGCAGTAACTCTATTCTGCTGCGCGGGAGCGGCATCCGTAGGCTTGGGTGCTGGATAACGTTTGTCGAACCAGTTGAGCAACTCAGTGTTGTTGCTCTGACGGATAGACTCGCGCACCTTGGCTCTGTTCTCTCCACCAAGCTGATCGGTACCGCTTCTATCAATGAAATTACGTCCGAGCGCAGCTTGCAAGTCTCTTTGTGCCTTCGCAGGATCGGCAAACTCCTGTCCCTGCAGCATGCGTCTGGCTACCTGGTGCGGACCTTCGCCGTTTCTCAGAGTCGACGTTTCCGGTCCAGCCGGTGTCACATCACGTGGCGTAGATCCGTCCGGTCGGCGCTGGGCTTGCTGTTGATAGTTGCGCACCGCTTCTGCGCCGCCAAGCCCTGCTGTCAGAGTGTCTCTGGTGATGGCATTAGGAGCTAACAGGTTGCGCTCGACAAGACCCAGTCGACGATTGTCGGCAGAGTCTATGGTCGGATTGTCTTTCAAGAACTTATCAATGCGATTTTGCTGCTCTTGCGTTCCGAATTGGGCACGGAATTGCTGGTGTTCTGGCTTGCTGCCATCGCCCCATTTTTCCTTAAATGCATCGAGATCTCTCTGTTCAATCCGATCATCTTTGACTCCGCGACCCAATCCTGCAATTGCGCCAAATAGCTTCGGATCTGTCAGAGGGGATATGTTGTCTCTGATTTGCTTGTCTTTTGCTTCTTGGTTAGAAGCTGCAGGCGCGGTAGTATCGGTTGTCGGATACCGCTTGTCAAACCAATTGAGCAGCTCGGTGTTTCCGCCCTTGCGAATATCTTCACGCACTTTCGCCCGGTTTTCTCCACCAAGCTGGTCGGCACCCGATCTGTCAATAAAGTTGCGACCGATCGCGCCTTGTAAATCTCGCTGTGCCTTTGCCGGATCAGCAAACTCCGAGCCCTGAAGAATGCGTCTTGTCACCTGGCTCGGTCCCTCTCCATCTCTGAGAGTGGAGGCTTCCGGAGTGGCAGCCGTCACTTCTCTCGGCGGCGTCCCGTTTGGACGCTGTGCAGCTTCTGTCTGCAACCTGCGCACCGCTTCTTCACCACCGAGCCCCCTTGTCAGAGTCTCTCTAGTGAATGCATTGTTGTCAATCCAGTTTCTCTCGATAAGCCCAGCGCTGCGATTCTGCGCATTGTCGACCGTGGGATTGTCTTTCAAGAATTTATCGATCTTATTCTGTTGCTCTTGCGTGCCGAATTGACTGCGCAATGCTCTCTGAGAGTCAGTCAGCCTCTCCGGAGGAACGCCGAATCCCCAATCAGACCTGAATTTGTCCAGATCGGCCTGTTCGATTCTCTTATCATTCGCGCCGTTACGCCCCCGTCCGGCGATTGCATCGAACAGTTGGGGATTAGTCACAAGGGGTGAAACCGCTTCTCTTGCGCGATTATCGCGGATTGCATCGCGCGAAGCACCAAGCTGCCGGTCTAATTGCATACTCAAATAGCCGTCCGTTAGCGCTCCGCTTCCGGGCCTTCGCAAGGCTTCTTGCTCTCTGGCATAGCCGGACAGAAGCATGGAAGCCGTCGGGTTTGTCTCTCTGAGAGCGGCTGCCCGCTCGTTTATTTTGGCTAAGTCAATTTCGCCATTGGGTTTCTTTACTGCTGCACCCTCGCGCTGAACAGCCGCGATTTGCAAAGCAGGTAAGACACCATCTCTAGTAAGTTGATCGTTAAGAGCCGACATGTATTCGGTTCTCTGCTGCTGAGATGCGCCTTGTAGCCCCCTATCGCCGGTTTCTAGCTGGAACCGAGTTAGAGCCGCGCTGGCGTCACCACGCGTAATGTCTTGCTCAATTGCCCTGGCATCGTCCTTGGCGTTCACGACTGGAGTTGCTGTGCGATCGTAGCGAGCTTCTGTATTGGCTTGGCGGACTGGTGCTGCTTCTGCTGCTTCTGGCATGGGAATCTCTCCTGAAAATCGGGTTTGCTTCGTTCGGTAAAAACGTACTCAACCGGTCCAGCCACCGGTCGGGTATGCAAATGCAGAGGAGAACTAGACAGAGCGATGAAGCACTGCCGGAAAAAACTGCATTTGGGGGGAAGACAAAGTTGCCGGGAAAATCAGAGTCTAGTAATTGATTGTCTGCTTAGTGCCCGACCACTCAGGGTGCGTTATGGATATTGCTTGGGGGGAGCAGGGGGCAATGATTGCTCTATCGCCCGCCTATTGGCAACACCGATTATTACAAACCAACGTGACCGCACTGTTACAATCAGATAGCCGCGACATGGAATGTTCGCCATAGTCGCAATCTGGAACTGAGGACAAAATGAACAGTCAGCCGCCCGCATTCCAAAAAATTACGCCCAGCACGGCTAAGGCGCCTGCGACGGAGCGGGAATCAGCGGAAAGGGCATTATTCTTTGCCACAATCAATGGAATGGAAAGTACCCGCCTGCTGCGCGAATATATGAATGTCTGCGAGCAGGAATTTCACAGCAACGACGCCAATACTGGCAAACCGCTCCCGGAGGTCACGCAAGAGGAGTTTGCCGAAGCGGTGAAAGAACTGCTCTGCTTTTCGATTTGGCTGGCTCTATACGAGCATGCCGAAGCCGCGGCGGACCCGCCGGAATGGTTCAAAATCTTCATTCTTCAATCCATAGGACTCTCCGACAAGCTTTATCCGACACCAAGTGCTACCGAAGTCGGTGACAAATACCCGCTTTCTGAAGGTGTCGAAATGGCGTGCCAACTGCTTTCCATGAATATGGCGCACAAGTTGAAGCTGGGCGCGACTGCGCCTGGTGCATCACTGCACCTGGCATCGCTTGTGCAAAACAACGAGCGAGTGCGTGCTGAATTGATGGCCATCGCTCTGACCGAAACGATCGAGAGCCTGGACAACATCATTCACGAAAGCTCGGCGATGCCGAGCTGAATGCTGCCGGCTGGTTTACCTCCATTCTTAAGCTAACTCCTGCCTATTGGAGTCCAACCGCTACGGGTTGAATGCAAACAAGAACGTGGTCAGGAAATTGAACCCGGCGTGGCCAATGATGGTTGTTGTCGTGTTGGTGTACTTTTTGACTAAACCCATAACACACGACCAGAGCGCAACTTGGATGATGAAGACAGGCGCGTGATTGAACTGCGCATGGAGAATGCCATGCAAGACAGCGGCAGGAAAAATTCCAAACACCGGCTGCAGTGCACCCCTGATCAAGGTTTCCTCTCCAACCCCAGCAAAAATAGCCGTAGCCAGAGCCAAGATCAAAGACTTCTCGACACCACCCACTACGCTAAATGTACCTGAGTTGTACACGGCAAGTTTTGTCGCCAGGTCGGTTCCCATCTGGTGCGTATAGAGAGACCAGACATAGTCGTAGAGAAAACTGAAAACAATCAAGCCGAGCCCGATGCCGACTTGCTTCATGGTGGGCTTCTTCCATCCGAGGCGGTCGATTGCTGATTTGAAGTCGCGCTTCACGAAGATGCCGATTCCGCAGAAGGAAAGCAGCACCAGTCCCAGCCCGTTATACGAAAAGAGCGTATCCAGCGGTACAGGAACTGGCAGGGGCAAACCAGGCAGGCTCATGCCGTCGGGATCGACCGAGCCAAGCAATGTTGCAAACGTACTTATATAGATGAACAACCCAACCATGTGAGGAATGGAAGTGGGCAGAAACACCTTTACCCTGGTGACCTGATCGTAGATTGACTCCTTCTTGTAGAGCGCGACAGCGATGGCACCCGAGAAGATGTTGTCCAGAAAGCTGAACACGGACGAATACATCTTCCGTCCATAGATCGCAAGACAGACGCCTGTAGCGCCAGCCATTCCAACAGAAATATAGGTTTGCCAGGGGTTATGACCTAAGTCTATGAGTCCGCCGGCAGCAAGGAGGCACTCGACGAGAAAGGTGGCAATGATGAAAAACCTGAGGATCCACTCCAGCCATGGACGTGTCGTGGCTCCATGGGCCATCAACCCAAGAATTCCACACCCCATGACTATGATGAAATCGCTCAATTCGGACCTCTATTGTTACTTTACTGAATTATTAGCCCGAAGATTTTAGGAAAAATCCTAGATTTTAATCTTTCTCTATCGTGATATTATATTGTCAAGGTTCACATTCAGGCTTATCTTCTATCATAGTAAGTCATCGACCGAAAACAAATGGGAATAAGACGGGATGCAGGATCCCAGAAGTCGGAGGTATCAAAGGCAAAATGAAAACTCGTAAACTACTTACTGCAGCTGCATTAGCAGGCGTTTGTGGATTCGGTCTGATATCCACATCCAGCTTGGCGAGCGGCCCAATCATTCTTGGACCGACAGTTGCGCCGAAAATTGCCCCTGCCGTCACTACGGTCAAAAAGCCGGGCGTCGACATGGTCAAAATGTACCGCGGACTGCGCGCCTTCTGGCTTTCCAGAGCCATCGTAAGGTAATCGCATAGTCTAATTCAACGAACACAATTGCCTTCGGACTTCTGAAGCGGGTCGTCACTTGCCTATTTGGTGGAGACCCGCTTTTGTATTTGCCAGACGCTCGCACAGGCGGTGTTTCGCAGCGCAAAGAGCGCCGACTCTGACTGCTTAACAGTCACCCTGCCGCTCTGGGAGCGCCGGCGGCTCGCCGGCATTTTTGTTTTTGCACGCTTGACTGCAGATTTGTGAGCCCGCCGCATGCGGCTCCCATGCTGGTTTTCAATGTCCTAGAATGGTTTATTGACCGAATCTCTCGGGCATATAAATAATGGGATACTAGATCTCTTTGATCTTTCTTTTAGAAGAAATTCCCAGTTACTAAGGCGTATTGGAGGGAGACCCTGTGGACGAAGTCAGTTTTCGCACGGCTGAAGCGGCCGCTCCCGGCTCCGTGCCATCCTCGATGACAGCGCTCGAGCCTACGCCGGCGACTGACAGCAAGGCCATTGATGCCGCCACGGTTCTAGAGCCGGCGTCGCCTTCAGCGGCTGAACAAACGGCCAAGGCGCTCGGACCCTATCCCTGGATTCTCAATCCCTTCGTCGACATCATGTTCGCCTGCGGCGGCGCCTTCTGGCTCGTCTACCTGGGCATGGCAATGTCCAATTTCGGCTACGGCTACGACGGCAACGTCACCGCCCAATGCTTCTTCGCAGTGAGTGTGATCGGCTTGCACATTTTCGGCGATGGGCACCAGCCTGCCACTCTCTTTCGCGTCTACGGCAGCAAAATCACCCGCGACTCAATCGGCAAGCCGGTCGCTCTGATTGCCCTCGTGGCGCTGGCAGCCGGGCTCTCAACCCTGCTGATTCATTCGACAACCACTTTCTTCATCAAGTTCGTACTCGCCTGGGGCTTCCAGCATCAGCTTGCTCAGTCCTATGGAATCGCGCTTATCTACTGCTACAAACGCAAGTATTTCTTGAGCAACGTCGAGAAGAAAATCATGAAATTCATGGTTGATGCCACCATGGTTTTCTTGATAGTGCGCATGTTTGCGATCAAAGACTTCGGCACATTCAAGCTGCTCAACCTGTATGACGTGTCCTTCTACGCCCTTCTTCCGGAATGGCTTTGCACGGCATCGCTGGTGGTTATGCAAGCATCAGTACTGCTTTTTGTCGGCATGGTGGTCAGAAAGTATCTGAAAGAAAAAGTGTTGATGCCGATTCCGGCGCTGCTCGTAATCATGACTCTGACGGCTCTTCCTTTAGTCGCCGGAACGCACTTCGCGCTCATGTATTACATGTTCTCGCAGTGGTTCTTCCACTCCAGTCAGTATCTCGTCGTAACCTCGGCGTTTTACTTCAAAGAAAAGGGACTGCC
>JAYRNY010000998.1:0-11557 GCA_041911975.1 bacterium
GAGCGCTTTTGCCAAACTCTGGCGTGACTCCGAGAGCTTTGCTGCAATCTTAATCAGTCGCTGATTTAGTTGTTCTGATTCTGCTTTGATTTCTTCGATCTTCTCTGTAGAGCGGGTCAGATTGTCGATCTCTACTCTCAGACCATCTCTTGTTTCAATGGCTGCAGCCAGAGTCGGTCCGTATTTCTTTTTTATTCCTGTGAGAACCGACATACGCGTCTCTATCTGATTCAAAGTCTCCGGATCGCTGTCCAGCGTATCTTTGTAGCGTCTCAGTTCAGCCAGCGCTTCTTCCAAATGGAAGAGGCTTGTTTTCAGAGGTTCTGTTGCCGCGTTTAAACCTGGATCGAATCGCTCCGCTTTTTCCAGCCCGGAAAGCGCTTCCTGCAAGCTGTCTATGGCGGGCTTTCCATCACTGTCGCCGTCGCCGTTCAAAAGTGCACGGGCTAGATTTACAGATTCTTCCAGAGTTTGAGCATGGGCAAGTTTGTTATGTTCCGCCGACAGGTGCTCATCTTCATCTGGGTCGCTGAGATTGGCTTCGTTCAATTCATCGAGTTGAAAACTGGCAAAATCCAGACGTCTGGTTCTTTCTTGTTCTGAAATTTCCAGCTCGGAAAGTTCAGCCAGAAGCTCTTTTCTTTGAGCAAAAACAGTGCGCACTTCATCGAGTACTTTTCTGTGCACGTCTTCGCCGAGGCTGTCCAGCATTTCGAGCTGCGACTGCGGCGACATCAAAGTTCTTGCTTCATGCTGAGCGTGCACGGTGATTAAAAAGGCCCGCAACTCTTGGAGAACGGAATGATTGACCGTCGTTCCGTTGATGCGGACTTTCGAGCCTGTCTTGGTAATCTCCCGGCTGACAACAAGCGACTTCGAGTCCTCGTCAATCAGATCTTCCTGCTTCAACCATGCTTCCACCCGTGGTGTAGGTTGAAATGTAGCTTCGATTTTGGATCGCTCGCAACCGATACGAATAGACTGCGCGCCGACCTTGCCGCCCAGCACCGCACTCAGTGCATCCATCACAATCGATTTTCCGGCGCCTGTCTCGCCTGTGAGGATATTTAAGCCATTTGCCCAGTCAATTTTGATCTGTTCGATCAGAGCAAAATCTTTAATTTCGAGACTTTCTAACATGCACCGTATATAGAGTCGGCTATCTTTTGTTCGCGGCAGATAATGCCCCTACCGGCAATATCATAGCGAATTCAGATCGTCCTGCAAGACCTTCGACTCGGGCATTTTTAGAGTTTCCCCTTGCGGCTGTAAATCTTGTGTTAGCAATGAACATAAGGAATCTTCAGTGTCTGTGGAAGAGTCTGGTTTTGCTTGCTCATCGCTGGGGGCTTTTCCTTCGCACACTTCATCCATGGTCGCCATTCCCCAAGCTCTAAATCTAAGCCATCCCCATATAATGCTCATCGTAAAAATGCTGATTGCAATCAGCATCAGGAAAAACGAGAACAAGAAAACAATTAAATCCGGAAAGTTTCGAGGAAGTTCGGCAATGCAGCCAAAAGCGTAAATATGTGTGGAGTCAACCACCTGGAGGAATGGAGTACGAATCACCCAAACGTAGGGAAAGCAGACTGCCATGGCTACGCTGCTTAAAAGGAAACAGGCGATCATCGGCGTTATGAAATCAATTTCCTGTGGCTTGTTATTCATTCAGCCAATATTCCACAGGCAGCGCTGACCTTCTCTCCCAGCTGGAAGCTTGTCTCGATTCCTAGGAGTCTTTCGCTGATTCTTCACCTTTGCTGGTTGAAGCTCCAGATACTTCTGTTTGTGAGACTAACGAATCGGTCGTGGACTCTGCTGTTGATTCAGGGCTCACTCTGACACCCACCATCCAGAAGGCTATGCAGCTGGTAATGGCGTTCAACAAAGCCAGAAAAACCAGACCCATCATGGTGGCGCCGGGCTTCAGTTTTACGTTTGCCATCGAGTCAAGCAATGTCATTTCTCTGGCTCGAATGGTATCGACTTCCTTGCGAAGGTCGTCGGAACTGCTGCGCAGTTCTTTAAAGAGCTGACGATGTTTGTCCTCACTAAGCACGTTATTCGGATTATCGACTGAGGTTTGAATTTCCCTGGCCGATCTGACAATTGCGGTGGACAACTCGCTGACTTTGATCGTTTCATTAGTCGGCAGAGTTCCAATCAAATCAGTCAATTCTTTCTTTCGCTTAGGCAGCTCGGTCAAATCAGCTTTCAGCCTGGTGCCGATGGTTTCGTCTCTGTCTTTGAGATAAGGGATTGAATATAGAGCGATATCATTGCCTGATTTTGAAATCTCTTCAGCTGCCGAGGCAATTTGAATCTGTTTTTTCAGCGTCGTCAAATAGCTGCGTTGTGCCTCAGCAACTTCGATGCGGGCAAAACCTCTGGCGCCGAGAAACGTTGGAATTGAGATCGCCGCCAGGACGACGAACAAAAGGATCCATTGTTTGTTTGTAAGCTCAGGCATGAGGACATATTAGCCCAATTTTGAGGACAAATCGGGCTTGGTCCAAAGAGAAGCAGATGACGTTTCAGTCCGCGCTTAAGCCGGTGTAAGAGCGTGGATGCTGACTTGTGCGGCAACCTGTTTGGCAATTTCTATGAATGCTTTAGAAACGGGGCCTTCCGGGTTTGTTGCTGTGATGGGAGCGCCTTCGTCGCCGCCTTCGCGGATAGCTGTGTCAAGCGGAATCTCGCCCAGGAAAGGCACTCCGGCTGCTTCAGCAATGCGCTTGCCGCCGCCGTGTCCGAAGATTTCAAAGCGCTCGCTCGAGCCCGGCGGTTGGAAGTAGCTCATGTTTTCGACGAAGCCGAGAACCGGCACATCCATTTGCTGGAACATGGCCAGACCCTTTTGACCGTCGAGAAGAGCCACTTCTTGCGGGGTAGTGACGATGACGCCGCCGGAAAGTTGGGTTGCTTGCACCATGGTCAATTGAGCATCGCCTGTACCTGGGGGCATGTCGACGATAAGGTAATCCAACTCATCCCATTGAACATCGCGCAAGAACTGGCGGATAGCTTTGTCGAGCATGGGCCCGCGCCAGATGATTGGTGTTTCTCTGTTAACGAAAAATGCCATCGAGATGACTTTGACGCCGTAATTTTCAGTAGGCAGAATTCTGTTGTCTTTGGCCACGGGCTGATAGTCGGCGACGCCCATCATGAGAGGGACATTGGGACCGGTGATATCGGCATCGAGCAAGCCGACTTTTGCGCCGAGATGAGCAAGTGCGATAGCTAGATTTACGGAGACAGTTGTTTTACCGACGCCGCCCTTGCCGGAGGTGACCGCAATGATCTGGCGGATGCCTTCAACCGGCTCTTTGCCTCCCGGCAGTCTTCTTTGACCTGCAACTGCAGCTCCCGATTCCATTTCGACTTCGGTGACGCCGGGGATTTTGGCGACGGCTTCTTTGGCTTCGGTCTCCAGCTTCTCTTTGACGGGGCAAGCCGGTGTCGTCAATGTCAACTTGAAGAAGACCTTACTGCCTTCGATTTTGATGTCGGAAATCATGCCCAACGTCACGATGTCGGTATGGAGATCGGGGTCCATAACCGCTTTGAGCGCGTTGTTTACAACTTCAGGGGTAATTGCTTCTTGCTGCAAGCTAACCATAACTGCCACCGCTCCTACGTAACCGGCCTATCTGGTCTTGGGCCGGGATTCGCCACAGGGCATGCGCCTCGGGCGCACACCACTTCTGCCTAGATGATACCCTCGGCGCCTTGGTCTGTCTGGCAACATAATCAATTCTTCTTATTGAACGTGGCTTTTCTTAGACATTTGTTATCTCTGTCTTGGATCGATCTCTTTCTCGGAGTTGGCGGAGACGACTGTCTTGAAAAGAAACTCTTCGCCGGACTTAAAGATGGAATCGGTAAAACCGTTTTGCGAGCCGGAATGGAACGACTTGTGCGTAGTTAGATTCAAAAGACAGGGCATTATGGCGGTCTGGAGAAACCCGCTCTTTTTGCCGCTCGCCTTTGCTTTGCTGTCTGTATTTTTCACCTTTTCAGCTTTTTCTGCTGCTACAACCAGCTCACGAAATGTCGTGTGAGTAGCCAGGCATGGAAGTATGAGGCAGCTTGAAACCAGTTGCTTCGGCACCGGCACTTCGCAAGCCCTTAGAGCATACTCCAGGCAGTCGGCGGAAAAGCGTTCAAAATCGTCAGGTGTTGCGGTCTTGATATATGTCAGAAAAAAGTGCAGGGAAAGTCCGCCGAACTTGCCGCGTTCTCCCGCGGCGTAGAGGCTTATCGGGCGGCCGTTCGTAAGTGTGAGTTGGCGCCAGATTCGAAGCTTTTCTTTTTCAAGCTTGGCGTCGACTCTTGCTGCGAAATCGAGATATTCGATCATTTCTGTTATCGGTTTTTATTGTCGGCTGACATGCTCTGTGTACTTTTGAGAGCTTTTGCAGTCTCAAGAGTATCAGGATGTTGGCTGCCCAAAATCTTAGTTTGAACTTTCAGGGCTTGACTGAGGTTTTCAATTGCCTTTTCCTTCTCACCTTCTTTGATGTTGAGTTCGCCCATTGAGCAGAGCGTTCGGGCTATGGTTGGATGCTCCGGTTTGAACACGGCCTTGCGAGTTTGCAGTGCTTGCGCGAGAAACTTGTTTGCCTCTTTCAGATTTCCCTCGCTCGTAAACAAACGTCCAATCGAGCATTCATCTGAGGCGACATCGGGGTGCTTTTCTCCATAGGTTGCCCGATCGATGGAAAGTGCTTGATCGAGGTATTTGTGCGCCTTTTCGAATTGTCCTTTTTTCTCGGCGATTTTGCCAAGATTTTCTAATGCCTGCGTTGTGTCCGCGGAGTTCTTCCCAGACTCTCTTTCCTTCATTGCCAGAGCAGTTTTGGCCGCATCTTCCGCTTCATCAAGTCTGCCCTGTTCACGAAGGGAGCGAGCAAGACCGTTGTAGATCGATCCAAGTTTTGAATCGCTTTCTTTCTTGATGTTGTCTTTCCAGACTTGGACGGCTCGTTTGTATGCTTTTTCCGCTTCAACGTATTGCCCCAATTCGTTTAATACGGCGCCTTCATTGCTCAGGCTCACTGGTAACTCCTGGCGTTTTGGAAAGTGCTTCTCTGCAATTTCAACTGTTTCCTTGATATAAGGCATGGCAATCTTATAGCGACCTGTTCCTCTATACAGCACTGATAGGTTGTTTAAAACGCGCGCCAGGCGTGGATCTTTAGGATCTTCTGTTTTGCACTGCTCGTAGCAAAAGAGAAACTCTTTCTCCGCATCGTCATACAAAGCTTGCTTGAAATACGACTCGCCCTTTCCGATTGCCGCGTAGTAAGGCATCGACTTGGCCGCTATGAAAACCGCCCAGGGAATGGCTATTGCGTACATTACAATCTGTACTTTCTTGATTATCTTTTGATACGGTTTGATCTTTTCTTGAAGCTTGCCAATTCTCTCCTTGAGCGAGTGGAGCTTTGAAGGCGCGCCTTCGGTCGTTCCTTTATCATTTGAATTATTGTTTTCCACTTTCTCGATTTGGGCGCGAGTTGTATCGTCCGGCATTATGAATCCGATTTTTAACATTGTAGGCGTTGCAGGGGCGACGCCATGCGTCGTCCATTCAAGGCACTAAAGTTTTCACTTTGCATCTCATTAGTAAGCGCCCGTCAGGGCTTGGATTAGAGGGTAAGGGCGTGGCTGCTCGAAGTCAAGGAGGGAAAACCATGAGATATATAATCACTTGAGTCAGCGAAAGAGAGTGCTTGCATCTGTGAAAGTAAGAAGTAAGTCCGAAAATAAATCCATACACGATTCCAAACACGATTTCCTATTTGTTTTGAGCCTGTCAGTTCTTGTATCGGCGTGGCAACCGCTTTCTGTTTCTGCACAATACTCGGATCAAATGTCGCCGGGCTCTCAATCGCCGATGGCCGGCCCGCGGTTTGCCCAACGACGCCGGCTGATGCGCCAAAAGCGCCAGATGCAGAAGATGCAGAATTTCGGACAGAACGCGCCTGTGGCGCAACCTGCAAACAGCATTGAGAAATCGCAAGACAGCTCAATTGATGTAATCTCGGGCGAGGACTTGAAAGAGAACTCTGGCAGAGAGAAAACGCTCGACTTGAAGAACACAGCCGCAGCGTCGCAGGAGAACGCGGACACGCTGAAGCCGGATAAAGAAACAGCGGAAAAAGAAAAATCGGATAAAAACAAAACCGACAAAGACAAGGCGGAGAATACCCCGGCCGGGGAGGCGCCCTGCTTGTCTTGGCTCAATCCCCTGGGTAAGCCGAAAGCGATAATTCTTTGTGTGCACGGCTTGGGCTTGCACAGCGGCAGTTATGAGAAATTCGGCAAAGCTATGGCGCCGAGGGGTTATGCAATTTACGCTGTGGATGTGCGTGGTTTTGGCTCGTGGATGGCAGCGAAAGGACGTGAAAAGTGCGACTTCAAGCATTGCACCGATGACATTGTTTCTACATTGAACGTTTTGAGGATGGCCAACCCGGGCGTGCCTGTTTACCTACTGGGCGAGTCGATGGGAGGAGCCATAGCCATGGACGTAGCAGCAGAACAGCCGGAATTGATAAATGGGCTGATTTCCGCCGTGCCTGCGGCCGAGCGTTTCAAATCGAAAAGAACAGACCTGAAAGTATTTCTGCATTTGCTTACAGGCAACCGCAAAGTCAATGTGGAGAAATCTGTAGTGGACAGGGCTACTGAAGATCATGCTTTGCGCGAAGAATGGACCGAAGATCCGCTTGGTAGAGTTGAGCTGTCTCCGCACGAGCTGATGCAATTTCAGAGCTTTATGAATGACAATCACGATCGAGCGAAGAAGATCGATCGCATGCCTGTTTTGCTGGTGCAAGGCGGTAAGGACAAACTCGTCAAAGCAGAAGGTACCAAAGAGCTGTTCGAAGAGTTGAAGACCGAGGACAAAAACCTCGCTTTGATTAACGGAGCGGAGCACCTTGTCTATGAAGAAGGGCAGTTCTCGCCTGAGGTTCTGGAGCTGACGGACAACTGGATCAAGCAACGACTTCCTAATCAGGCCGGTAATCAGGCATCGCCAGATATGATTAAGGCTCGTGCAATGATGCAGTCAAAGCAGTTCTTCAAGGCAATTCCAGCATTGCTCCAGGTGACACAACAGGAGCCGCAGAACCCGGAGCCGTTTGTCATGCTCGGTCTGGCTTACATGCGTACCGGGCATCCGATGAAAGCGCGGGAAAATGTGCGTAAGGCTTTCATGATCGCACGCGCCAGTAAAGATCCTGCCAAGTCACGGAAAGCAAATGAACTGCTTCTCAATCTGCCACCGGAAATGGTGGCGCCGGTCTTGGCCAGGCAGACGGCTATGCCGGCAGGAAGATTCCCCGCTTTACCTGGGACGCAGGGGAGAAGATTCCCTGTTGGAACGGCTATGCAGGGTGCGTACAAGGTCTTGATCTTCAGCGCCAAATGGTGCGAGCCTTGCAAGGATCTGGACCCGATTATCAATGAGGCTAAATCGAGGTTTGGCAAGAAAGTGGAATTCACTGTGCTTGATATAGATGACGAAAGTAATCAACCCCTGGTCGAGAAGTACCATGTAAGTCCGATCCCTACAATGATTTTTCTGCGTCCCAATGGTGAAGTCGCTGACTATTCAGTAGGATTTTCAGGTGTGTCCGGCATGATTAAGGGCATTGCGAAAATGCTTTTACCCGGATGACAATGCAGTTGATTTGGATGATTCCTGTCGGCATTGTCTTTCTAATGGGCGTTTGCTGGTATTTTGGCGCCGTACCGCTGCTCTGGTTGATGCCCTATTTGTATGAAGGCACTTATGTCATAGGCGAGGATTTGAGCATCATATATGGTGCCGGCGCGTTTGTGCACCAGGCTGCGCTTTCTTTCTTGAAAAAGCGATTGGGTGCTTACGATGTTCGCCTGGGACCGGTCATGGTGCATACCGCCGTGCTATTCACCGCCCAGGGAAATTACAAAGACGCTGAGCCTTATTTTCTCAAGGCAAAAGAGATTTACGAATTGGGATTGAATCATTTTCAGCAGAAGAATGATAAGGTCGCGGTCGAAAGAATTGCTCGCGAGCTGGCACAATTGGGACTCGATTATGCCTCCCTTCTGGAGGTGACTGGACGCCGCAAAGACGCACCCAGCTCACTTCTGCGGGTGGCGAGACAATTGGAGGACAAGGGATTTAAGGACCTGGCCGGTTCGCTTTCGACAGAAGCATCAAAGTACGATAGCTGACAAACATGGGAAACTCAGATGTCGCCGCGCACAGGCATGCACGTGGAGTGAGTTAGAAATGTTTTGAACAGAATCTTCTACCTTAACTTGAAGATTGACAGAAGAAGCGACTCGAAGCCTTCTTTATCCACATGTGTCGCGACTTGAACTTTGCGTCCGCCAAAGAGCGATGACGATGTTTTGCCCATGCTTTTCCCTTGCGTGGTCACGTCGATTCGCATTTCCTTAAATGTATAGAGGTCGGGTTTAATCGTCGCTGCGGCTGTCAGCGTATCCCAGAAATAATACTCGAAGCCTTTGACCAGGGACCATAGCCTGAGAGCAAGTTTGCATCCGCGGGAGCGATCGGATGATTCCTCCAGCAAGGCAAGAAATTCTTTGGTCACAGGAAGCTGATTGGTGACATCGAGCGGAATCAGCTTGATTGGTACCTTTGTATCTAGGGTCACCTTAAATGCTTCAGGGTCAGCGTATATGTTCCACTCCGCGCTGCCGTCATGCCCTTCTTCCTGAACATTGCCCGGTACGTTGAAGGCGCCGCCCATAATAACAAGCTCTTCGACTTTTGTTCGCAAATCGGGGTTGTCTCTAAGAATTGGGGCGACATTGGTGAGCGGTCCGGTGGTTACTACCGTCATCGGTGTCTTTGTGTTGTTGAGGCAGTCGTAGAAAACCGATTCAATTTTTCGCCCTTGCTTGGGCTGATAAGAGCGGCGCATTTCTATTTCGCTGAAAAGCGGCAGCTCGTTGATGATAAAACTTTCTTTGCGCCAGTTGTCCGGAAATGCGTTGGGTACAGGGTCTTCCGTTACCGCGATTTCCGCACCTTCGAGTTGAAGGTAAGTTGCGATTTTGACCATGGCGCTGTAGGCCTGATCGGCAAAACAGTCACCGTTGGTAATACCAATAGCCTGAAGATCTATCTCCGGCGCCATCCAGAGCAAAACAGCGCTCAAAATGTCGTCGACATGTCCGTCATGATCGTGCAGTACGGGCCTTGGCATCGGTTATGAAAATTTCCCCAGTTCTCTTTGCAGGCGTTGGCCTGAAGTCCAGTTTACTTGTCCCGGAGAGCAGTTTCATGAATCGTGGACGATTCCTGAAGGGTTTTCTCTTTAGGGGCGGCATACATGCCGCCCGTTCGAAATTTACTGACCTTATAAAATGCCCAATTGCATCTTGGCGTCTTCACTGGCCATCGTTCTTGGGTCCCATCTTGGCGTCCAGACCAAATCTACCTTGACGTTCTCAACCCAGGGCAATTTCTTCACCGCCATATGGGCCTGTGACTGAATGACTGCCCCTAATGGGCAAGCAGGACTGGTGAGAGTGAGCTTGACCGTGACGTTGGCACCCTGCACTTCTATTCCATATATAAGTCCGAGGTCGACTATGTTGACCCCCAATTCCGGGTCGACAACCGTCCTCAAATTCTCTTGCACTACATCTTCTTGCAATGAGGACATTTTGTATCTCCTACTGGGCGGGGATTTCGGGATTTCGGTGATTTGCAGGCAATTTCCAAAAACGAACCGTTATCGATTCGTTTTTGAGAACTAAGGGGATGCCGATTTTAGTGTGTTGCCAAGACCTTCTAGCATGGTGTTCCAGGGAAGCAATGCGCATTTGATGCGGACGGGGTACTTTTTCACGCCGCGCAGCGCTTCGAGGTCTTCTAGCTCTTCGGGCAATTCGACTTCTTCTTTTTTGTCGAGCATCATGCGTTTGAACAAATCGACAATTTGATTTGCTTCTTCCACACTTTTGCCGAGCAGCAATTCTGACATCATCGAGCCAGAAGCCGTGTTAATCGAGCAGCCTTTTGCTGTCAGTTTGACGTCTTCGATTTTGCCGTCTTTGACTGTGAGGTAGAGTGTGAGCTCGTCGCCGCATAAGGGATTCACCCCTTCTACTTGCGCGGTCGGATGTTCAATTACCCCGTGATTGCGGGGGTTATGGTAGTGATCGAGAATGGTTTCTCTGTAGAGATCATCTGCAAGCGACATGACCCAAGACCTTATCTGCTTCCTTCAACGCTTCGAACAATAAATCAACTTCCGCCTTCGTGTTATAGATATAGAAGCTGGCTCTCGCCGTTCCCATTACATTCAAATCACGCATCAGAGGCTGGCAGCAATGGTGACCGGCCCGAATGGCGATAGCTGCATCAGCGCAAATTTGACCGATATCGTGTGCGTGAATCGCATCGACATTGAATGAGATTACGCCGCCTTTCAACCGCGCATCTTTCGGTCCGAATATTGTGATGTCTCCCAGCTCGTTCAGTTTTTTCAAGGCATACTCGGTGATTTCAATTTCGTGCGCGCGGACATTGTCCATGCCCAGGGCGGTCAAATACTCTATTGCTTTACCGGAAGCAATCACGTCGGCAATATTGCGAGTGCCGGCTTCGAATTTCCAGGGCAGCTCCGTCCAGGTTGCTCTGTCGCGCCAGACACTTGTAATCATGTGACCACCGGACTGAAATGGCGGCATGGCTTCGAGCAATTCTGCTTTTCCGTACAAAATGCCGACTCCTGTCGGACCGAGCATCTTGTGCATTGAAAATGCCAGGAAATCGACGTTGAGGTCGCGCACTGAGACCTTTACATGCGGCACGCCCTGTGCACCGTCTACAAGAATAACCGCGCCTTTTTCATGAGCCAGGCGAGCTAGTTCTTTTACCGGGTTGATTGTGCCAAGAACGTTGGACATCAATGTAACGGCGACAATTTTCGTCTTGTCGGTAATCAGCTTCTGGGCTTCTGTCATGTCCAGCTGCCCATCTTCTGTAATCGGTATGAAGACCAGCTTGGCGCTTCTTTCCGTGGCCAGTCTTTGCCAGGGTATCAAATTGGAGTGATGCTCCATGGCCGTCAAGACGATTTCATCTCCCGGCAAAATATTGGCGTTGCCGAAGGAGTAGGCGACCAGGTTAATGGCTTCTGTAGATCCGCTGGTGAAGATGATCTCGGTAGTCTGCTCTGCATCGATGAATGCGCGAACGGTTTCACGAACGTTTTCATAAGCTTCTGTCGCTTCTTCGGCGAGCGTATGTATGCCTCTGTGGATATTGGCGTTGTAGCCTTCGTAGTATCCGCTAATGGCGTTTATAACCGAGCGGGGCTTCTGCGAAGTGGCGGCATTATCGAGGTACACAAGCTGTTTTCCGCCGATCTTGCGCTCGAGGATCGGAAAGTCTTTGCGAATTTGCTCTACATTCAATTTGCTCATGACTGGTTACCTCGCACCACTTGTGGTGGCTTGTGCCGCCACCCATATTTCATCTCCACGCAATTCGACTTTATAAGTCGGCACC
>JAYRNY010000999.1:0-5778 GCA_041911975.1 bacterium
AGGTCTGCTCGTTAGGATCGACCGGTGGCTTGCGTTTCATCCAGCGGCGCAAGGGCGGAATCACAAGCAACGCGAAAGCAAGGATGAGTGTCAGTCCTGCTACCCACATCAAAACCGGGGCGAGCCAGGTGCCGCCGCTGTAGCGCTGTTCAACATCACCCTGAAGCATTTCCTGTCCGTGATCGGCAGTGCGTGTCGTGGTGATCACGAGACCAGGAGTGGTTAATCGCTTCCAAACAGGGGTGTTGCCGTCGCCATATTCGGTCGCATAGAGAGCATCGAAAGTCAGCGTCAGCACATCGCGCATCACAAAACTGCGCACGCGCAAGTGCAGGTGGTATTGAATGCGGCCATCTTCTTCGCTGGTTTCAAGCGTCGGCGCAGCGGCCATTTCGAAATCGCTGTTGCCGAAAACCACCTGATTGAGCTGAATCAGATTGTCGAAATTGACCTGAACATCGCTTGCGGTGTTGATGTAGACATCGACAACAATCGTGTCGCCGATGCGATAAGTGCCATGCCAGTCGGTCGAAACAGCGATCAGCACGCGCCCGAATTCGCACGACTTGGTGGCCGGGTTGACGGGCTGTGGAAGCGGAGTAGCAGTGGGCGTCGGCTGCGGCGTGTAGTACATCTCTTCGCCGTAGTGCCCGTAGCTACCCGAGTAATAGGAGCTGGGGTAACCGCCGCCCGGATAGCTGCCGCTATACTGAGGCACTGGTGTCGCGTCCAACCCACCAATTGCGCCGCGAAGCGGCAGCCCGCACAGGTCGGTGGTACCCGACTGCGCGGATACTGCTGCCACCCCCATGAGCATTGCCATCACCAGCAGCATAGCCAGTGAGAATGCGCATGTGGTCTTGAATTTCATAGAAGGCGTCATACTCATTCTCCTTCAGACTATCGATAGATGTGGAACAATTCGCGAATTGCTTGCTGCGCTGCCGGCGAGTCATGCGTTGAAAATGCCGTGTAGTGGATGCAGGCTTCAGCGAAGAAAGCATTCAATGACGCCTGGAAGTGCTCGAAGTTCTCGCGGTATTGCCGGCGGCTCTTTGCGCTCAGCCAGATCGATCGCGACTCAAATGTAGACAGATCGCGCAGCGTGAAAAGCCCGAATCCATCAGGCAATTCTTGTTCGCGCCAATCGTAGACGCCCAGGCAGACGACATAGTGCATGCGGGCAGCCCGGCGCAGAGCGTCTCTGTCGGCATCGGTGAGATTGAAGAAATCGGACACCACAAAGACCAGCGACCGCGCTTTCGGCAAGCGTTTCAGCGCGTCGGCAAGATCGTTGATCTGGCGGCTGCTCCTGACGCCGGCATCTACGTTGTCAGTGCTGTCGATTCTGTCCGCACCGGACTCTATTGCCTGCTGCAGGATGTAGCGCAAAACACCTTTTGCCGGTTTAGGCGTGACCAGATGTTTTTGCCCCAGATCCGGGTAACTGACAAAACCGACCAGATCGTGCGTTTTTTCCGCCGAGATAAGCACGCTCGCCGTCAGGCGCGCAACGAACTGATGTTTGGTCACTTCAGTAGTGCCGAAGCGCATGGTAGCACCGCTGTCCGCGACCACCACGATGTTGATATCGCGCGGTTCATGATAGAGGCGCAAGACCAGCTCATTCATGTTGGTTTGGGCGCTGGCAACCCAGTCGATATTGTTGGTGTCGTCGCCGGGCTCCCAGTCTTTGTGGGTGGCGAAGTCCGGAATAGTCGGACCGCGGCGACGGCTCTTGCGCATTCCGGCCCCTGGAAAGGGCTGATTGGATCGCCAGTTGATGTACATAGGTGTAGAGACCGCCCAGGCGAGAGCGTCTTGGATGGCCTCTTGAATTTCTCTTTTCATCACATATTTCCTTCCTTGACGACTAGAGACAAGGCATCGAAGCAGCACTCGCAGGCGGGCACCTGCACTGCAGGACAGCACTTCTGCGGTTTAGAGAAATGCCGTCCTGCTTGATTCAGTAGTGAGGCCCTGTTCTGCTCTTACTTTGCCTTGATCAAATGCACGCCCTTCTCGGGGTCGAGAATGGCGGCGATGAGATCTTTCACGGTGGTATCACCAGGTTGGGGAACAGAGTTGAGGGTGATGCGGTGGCGGAAGCAGTCAGGAATCACAGCCTTCACGTCGTCGGCAGTTATGTACGAGCGACCGCAGATGTAGGCCAGAGACGCCGCCACGTGCAGCACAGAGATACCGGCGCGGGGCGAAACACCGTAGCGCACTTCCTGGGCAAATGCGGTCTTGTTGCGGCCGTCCAGTTCTTCCAGAGTGCCGCCTTCCTCAGCCGGACGGCTGGCGCGCACGCAGTCGATGATGTAGCCGAGAATCTCGTCGGGAGCGTTGTCCGCAATTTTGTTGACGTGATGACGGAATTCCAGGACCTGTTCGCCTGAAACCACCGGCTTCTCGATCAGCTTGCCGGTCTGATTTTGATGAACCTTCGTGCGGCGCAGGAGTTCAATTTCACCCTGTCGCGAGATGTTCTTCATCTCCAACTTGAAGCAGAAGCGATCGAGCATAGCTTCAGGCAAGGTGTATGTACCTTCCTGCTCGATCGGGTTGATTGTGGCGATGACCAGGAAGAGGTCTTCCAACGGGTATGTTTTCCCGTCGATGGTCACTTGTTTTTCCTGCATAGCCTGCAGGGTGGCCGAGTTGGTGCGGGGAGCGGCGCGATTGGCTTCATCGTAGAGCAGGAAGTGCGCGCCGATAAGCGGCCCGGTGCGGGTCACAAATTCGCCTTTCTTGGGGTCGAAGATCTGGAAGCCTAGCACCGAATTCGGTGTCAGATCCGGGGTGCCCTGCACGCGCGCGCTGACTGTGCCGCTGATGCTGTCTTGCAGGGTCTTGACCAGCATGGTCTTGCCCAGACCGGGGATGGACTCGATAAGAACATGCTGCCCGGCCAGGATAGCGAGAATGAGGCGGATCTTGACCGCATCGTGCTCGACGATGACCAGGTCGATCTGCTTTTTCAGCGCCAGAATGTCGGGTTGCACGATCTCGATTTTGGGAAGTAGCAACTGAGGCATTTGAATGCTCCTTGAATTATCGATACACGCTTGCGTGTGATCATTCGAACTTATGGGTCAAATGGCTGTCCACAGGCGGACCTGGGCGGCGTCGATACTAGCGTGGGCGGCGCCGCCGGACAGCGACATTGGCAGGCAAGCGAGCCTGGCTCAGCTTCAGACCCCGCAAGACGGTGAAAGCGAAGACCAGCGCAGCCAGAGCCAGAGGAAACTGGAAGATATGGGAGAAGACCATGGCGACGTTGCCGCTCGAGAGAGTCGCAGCCCAGTCGACATCGAAGTTTTGACCGGAGAGCAGGCGTACATACTGCCCTTCGGCCCGCTGCGCTAACGCGCGCAGATTGGCTTCATCCGTCCGCACCAGCTCGACGTCTCCATGCCCGGGGAAGTCGCCCACATAGCGATCTTGCCAGTCATACATGGGAATCGGCATGGGCGTCGGCGACCCGAGCGCCACGACGACAAGGCGAATGCCGCGCTGGTTCATCTCGGCAAGCACCTCGGTCAAAGCCTCGTCGCTGCCGGTAAAACCGCCGTCGGAGAATAGCACGATAACACGGTCGGAAGCAGGAACGGCACTGCGATCAAAGATAGCCACCGCTTGCCGGAGCCCGGCTGCATAGTCGGACCCGTTGCCGGGGACGTCTTTGACATTCATCCAGTGCGAAAGTACCCAACCTACGGATTCGAAATCCGTGGTCAGCTCCGCCTGAGGAAAGCCGCGCCCGGCATAAGCGACGACGCCGATTTCGTTGCCGCGAATGGCGGGCATGATTTGGTCGACGGTGACGTGCTTGGCCATGTCGAGGCAAGTGCCGAATGCTCCCTGCGGAGTTTCAGCACCAGGAACGCTCATGTCTCTCCTGTAGTATTCCTGCGCCATGCTGTTGGACACGTCGATAACAACCACCACTTGCATGGTTCCGGTTGATACCGTAGATGGTGCAGCAGGCAAGACCGGATCGGCAGCCGATATAGCAATCAGCGCCGCTACGGACAGCCAGAGTGCCAGCACCTTTCTTTCTTGCTTGAGCGCAAGCAAAGGCGCCGACTTCGACAACAGGCGCGCTTCCCCGTACTGACGCTGGGACCAGCTTCTCATCTTGAAGTTGAGCAGCCAGAAAAGAGCGACAAGAGGCAGGGCGACCAGCAGCGAAGCCAGCGCCTGCGGTTGCGCAAAACTCAGACCAGACATGATTGATTCTCCTTCCCTTTACAGATCATCGCCGCCGCCTTCGCCCTGCCCGCTGCCGGGCTGCCCTTCCTGCTGACTTGAGCCTGGAACAGGCTGATCACCTTGTTCAGCGGGTTGGTCGCCCTGTCCTTGCTGTGATTGCTGCGCCTGTGTCCTGTTGCTTTGGAAGAGCATCTCCAGGTCGTACTTGACGATAAGCGCTTGATCGTACAGGCGTTGAACGTCTTCGGTAGCCACGTTCAGATAGGTATAGTCATTGCCGGGATTGAGCCTGATAGCTTCCATGAGGGCTTCAATAGCAGGCCGCGTCTGCTGCATCATGAGCAGCGCCTTGCCCTTCTGAAAGTTGGCGAGGGCCGCCAATTCGCGGCTGGGCTCGCCAAAGACCAGGCGGTGCAACCAGTCATCCTGAGCCAACTCCGCTTCGTAAGCGGCGATAGAGCGATCGAACAACTCGATGGCTGCTTCAGCATCGCCGCCCATATAGGCGGTGAGACCCTGATTGTATGTTTCAATCTGCTCGCTGCGCCAGAAGGAAAGTTCTACCCCCTTCTGCAGCGTGTAGATGCCGAATGCAAGCAGCAGCACAATCAAGAGCATCCGGCGCTTGCGAGCGATGTTTCGCAAAAGCATTTCACACCTCGCTTTTTACATGTCCTCGCGGACAAGCGCGGACGATAAGAGAAACCCCGCCATTGAAAGAGCCAACGCCAGGAGAAACAGCGGAAAGATCTCCCGGTAGGTTTCGGCATTCTCGATGACGACGCTGGAGCGTTCGAGCTGATCGATTTGATTGAAACCTTCTCGCATCTGATCGGCGTCGGTGACAGGGATGACCAGCCCGCCGAGCTCCTCGACAAAGCGTCTCAAGTCTTGCGTGCTGCTGCCAGTCCAGGCATCACCGACACCCAGAACATAGATGTGGACGTTCATAGCCCGCAATTGATCGGCAAGTTCTCTGAAGCGTACCGTGACAATCGAGTCCTCGCCATCTGTGACGAGAACAAGGACGCGGCTTTCAGCGTGACCGAGTTCTTCAAAGTGATTGATAGCAGCTTGCAGCGCGCCTACCTTGCCGTCCGAAGTGGTCGGTCCATCGAAATTCGTGTTGCTGCCTTTGTAGTCTCCGGCCAAAGAGATCATCGTGTAGACGACCTGCAGGTCGGAAGTGAGCGGCCAGCCGGTGTAGGCTCGTTCGGCAAAGGGCTGATAGCCTATGCGGTCGCCGTCTCGGCAAGCAACAAAGAGAAGGGCGGCTTCGCGCGCTGCATCCAGCCTGGTATATGCGGGAGTGGTGCTTGTCGATGCGGCACTGGCTGCCGGACTGGTCTGAGCGCTTTCCTGAGAATCAGCTTCCCTCAGGTCAAGCGGGTTTTGGCAAAAAGCCTCCCTTTCGGTCGGCGCCGGAACAGATGCAGTCATGGAGCTGGAAACATCGAGTGAGATGACAATGTCCCTGGATTCGATCGTAGCAGTGTTGTGCGCTTCTACAAGCACGGGACGAGCCAACGCCAGGCAGAAGAATACCCAGGTCAAAGAGAG
>JAYRNY010001000.1:0-2520 GCA_041911975.1 bacterium
AAGGAACAAACCTCCGAAGGTCATTCTTTGCGCCGTGGCGCGAAAGTTGCTGGTTCTTGCCACGACCCTGATTCGCAAACAAGAGTTCTACAATCCTGAGTACCGATCTCCTCTTGCGACTTGACGTTCAAGAGGAAATCTGCATTGATTGGATGTAGGGGCGGCTTACATGCCGCCCGCGCATTGATATAACGATTCCGAACTAACTTCAAAATCGCATGTACCGTTGGTTTGTTTCCAGCAGCGTAAAATAACTGAAGGCGGAATTGCTCCCGCCATCAGTTCCTCTTCGGTCTTCTCTCAAACTTTTTTCGCGGTCTCGAACCAACGTACAAAACTGCTTTCGCTACCTTGAGCCGGCCGGCTAACGTCCTGGGAACATCTTGCCTGTGCTCTTCGCCCTGTTGTAGCGGATCACGTCTCTTTCATAAGGAGACAATTTCCCGAACTCTTCGTCACCAACCTGATCTCTAGCAACAGTTGCGGGATGTTTTGAAACCTCGTTCGAAAAATTTCCCCTGTCGAGATTCTCAAATGCAGCCCAATTCGAATGTGAGCCTACTCCGCCTGCGGCCTGAGTTTCCACTGCTGACTCCTGAGGTCGGACTCGATTAATTACATAGTCACTTGTATTTTGATGCGCTTTAGTTCGCGCAGCGTCGAATTGCAATGCGGAAGGAAGCTCTAGAATCCAACCCTTTTGGATTAAGTTGGGATTGTCTTTGAGTGATGGATAATTCTGACTATTAACTTCAATAATGCGTTTTACTTCGTTTGCAACATCGCGATCGCTTGTGGCAAGCCCAGCTTCGCGAAGTTCTTTACGAGCGATACTCCACAGCGACTCGCCCCGTTCGACCACGTGCATTGGTTGAAAGACAGGTTGCGATCCACTGGTAAGTTTCAAATCCGGCAGCACGTTGACTTCAACATGCGCGTTGTTTGTCTTTACCATTGCCTGGAATTTTTCACGATCGTACTGGCTGAGAAGATCGACCAGGTTATTTCCCCGGTTGTTGTTTCCATCACCGGCATCCCGCCTGAAATCTGAAGCCCTAGAGTCAGAAAAACAGTTCATGTAAAACTCCTGTTTAGAGAAAAAGATCGTTGTTTAGTGCGACAGCGCCCTCAACACGACCACATCTTAATCGGCGAATTGTTATAACAGCGTGATCGCAAAACGGCAGGCGTCAGTGGCCCGGTGCAAGGGTATAATTTAGCGAAATGTTCTTCTGTCCCCAGCGAAAAGAAACCGTTACCCGTCCAACAACAAAGGCAACCTGATGGCCAAAGTCTTGATCGTTGACGACGACGTCGAAATTGTCGACATGATCAGCGATTGGCTGAAGTCGGAAAATTACATCGTCGAAGCTGCCCATGCAGGACGTGAGGCGCAGGCATTTTTGGAACAATATAAATATGACCTGATCATCCTGGACTGGGAATTGCCGGACAAGCACGGTGTCGACATATGCCGCGAATACCGCCGCCAGAATGGCAAGGCACCTATATTGATGCTGACCGGTCGAGACACTATCGATTTTAAGACGGAAGGCCTCGATGCGGGAGCTGATGACTACCTGACAAAGCCGTTCAATCTCAAGGAAATTTCTGCACGTCTGCGCGCTTTGCTCAGGCGTCCGGCGCAGCTTGCCGAGAGCGTTTTGCGCATGGGCGCTCTGGAGCTTGATCCGAAAAAACATGAAGTAAGCTTGGCAGATAAAAAACTAGATCTTTATCCGAAGGATTTTGCAGTGCTCGAATTTTTAATGCGCAATCCTCAACAATTTTTCGACTCGCAGGCCCTGCTCGACCATGTATGGAGAGCAGAAGACGGCGTCAGCTCGGAAAGCGTTCGCCAGACGATACACCGCTTGAGAGCCGAGTTGGGGGACGACCACGGAATAACCATCGAAAACCAGCGCGGGGTCGGATACAGAATTCGAATTACAGGTGGGTAATTGACCCCGGCTAAAAGTATTAGTCGCAAAGGGTTTTTTCTGGTACTGGTACCGGTTGTTTTCGAGCTTCTCTTCGTCACCTTCCTGTACGTCACTCTAAATCACGCCGACAATGAGTTCGACCGCATTTCCAGAGCACGCGACAGCGTGGAAAAAATGCACGAACTCGATGCGGCAGTTCTGGAAAGTGTAATCAGAATCGTGCAGGTCGATCGCTATCAAGACAAAGACTTTCTTGATTCGCTCGACAGACAGACACCAATCATGCGCACTCTCAGCTCAATTCTTGCGGATTTCGCAAAATCGGCGGAGGAAGGCGATCGCACATGGTTCGAAAGTGCCAGTGATCTAGCCAATCGGACCGCTCTTCTGCTGGAAAAAACCCACCGTGTCATTGTTGATCCAAAACACAGAGTCACCGAGAAGTTAAAGCCGCTGCGCGGAGACATCTATCTGATTCTGATGGAGTTGCAGCCTCTTAAGCAGGAAGCCATTTCCAAAGCCAAAGCAGTCTATACGTCTGCACCGGCCGAATTGCGCAACAGCACAATATCAGTCG
>JAYRNY010001001.1:0-3488 GCA_041911975.1 bacterium
CGACAGTGGACACGATGCTTGCTATATCGCCCGAAGATATTGATGTTTTGTCTATCAAAGCCATGATCCTGAGCGACCAGGGCAATGCCGACGAGTCTGAGCTATGCCTGAAGAAAGTGAGCGAAAGAAGCGATAAACATCCGCTTTTCCTTCTGGCAAAAGGCAAGCTCGCCTGGCAGCGCAATGAAACCGAAGAAGCTGTGAAGAACTTCGAGCAGGCGCTTGCGGGAGACCAAAGTCTCCTAGTCGTTCACAGCTGCCTGGCTGACGCTTTTATCAAGCTGGGACGCTTCGAGGACGCCCTTGCAGAGGCGAAGGAATGCCAGAAAGTGCCGGGGCTGAAGGCTTTAGGTGTCGATTATGAAGCGAAAGCCAAAGAAGGCATGGGGCACAAGTGAGGCTGATACAGGGCGAAGTATTACGTACTAGGAAGAATCTCAGCCTGTCATATAAAATAGCCAACTAATGAATTCGGTCGCTCAAACGTAAACACGGCAGGAGTTTGGGCAGATAGAATTCAGAGAGCGGTTCTTGTGCGCGTGGGCAGAACCGCCATACGCAGGATTGCCAGATGGTCGCCAGTCAGACAGCTACTATTGTTTCTATAAACCCAGCCACCAAAGAGGTTTTGGGTGAAGTACCCATATTGGGTCAGAGCGAAGTGCAGGCTGCCGTAAACCGCAGTTGGACAGCATACGAGAACTGGGGCTTGCTCGAGTACCATAAACGCGCCCGCAAAATTCTCGAACTCAGGCGCATCATCGATAAGAAACAAGACGAGATTGCCGATCTGATTTGCCGCGAAGTCGGCAAGCCGAGAGTGGAAAGCTATCTGTCCGAACTGACCGGACCGCTTGACACCTGTGTCTGGCTGAGCGAAAACGCCGAGCGCATGCTAAAAGACCAGATTATCCAATTGTCCAATCCGCTTTTGAGCAGCAAACAGAGCCTGGTCGCCTTCGAGCCGCTGGGTGTCATTGGCGTGATAGCGCCCTGGAATTATCCGTTTTCCATTCCCATGATGACTATTTTGATGGCCGTCATGTTGGGCAATACCGTGGTGTTGAAACCATCAGAAAAATCGCCTCTGGTTGGCATCAAAATTGGCGAAATATTCGAAGCAGCGGGCTTTCCCAAGGACGTGGTCAGTGTCATCACCGGAGACCGCACGACAGGCGAGCACCTTTCCAATTGCAGACTGGCAAAGCTCATCTTCACTGGCTCCGTCGAAGGCGGCATGAAAGTGATGGCCCAGGCGGCACCTCATTTGACTCCGGTCACGCTCGAGTTGGGCGGCAAAGATGCAGCCATAGTACTTCCCGATGCGCCCGTGGACTGGACTGCCAGAGGCCTCGTCTGGGGCGCGTTTACAAACGCCGGACAAGCTTGCGCTTCGATTGAGAGACTGTATCTCATCAAAGGCAAGAAGACCGACTCCTTGATTGAGCGCATCCTTCATCATACAAAAGCGCTTAAGCTGGGCAACCCTGCCGATCCAAGCGTGGACCTGGGCCCGGTCATTGACGAGATTCAACTGGAGAAAGTCATCTCGCACGTCGATGAAGCGCGCGCACTGGGCGCCAATGTGCTCACCGGCGGCAACCGCAGAGACGACCTGGGTGGATTCTTCTACGAGCCGACCATTCTCACCGGCGTCAATCACAAGATGTCGATCATGCAGAAAGAAAGCTTTGGCCCCGTCCTTCCTATTATGGTCGTGGACACGGAAGATGAAGCGGTCGAGCTGGCCAATGACAGCGAATTTGGACTGACAGCCTCCGTTTGGGGCAAGAACCTCGCCCGCGCCGAAGGCATAGCAAGAGATTTGAATGTCGGCACTGTTTTGCTTAACGACTGCCTGTTCTCCCATGCCGCGCCGCAGCTTCCCTGGGGCGGATTGAAAAAGAGCGGCTTCGGCAGAAGCCATTCTCAATTCGGATTGCAAGACCTGTGCAATATAAAACACATCAACATAGACTCTCCCTCCGGTTCGGAAAGAATCTGGTGGTATCCATACGGTGATTCCCGCGTCAAAGTTGCCAAAGCAGGCATCGGTCTTCTACACGGAACCTTCCCGGTCGGCAAGACAAAAGGATTTTTCAACATGCTCGGCAACATGTTCCGCAAAGCGAAATGAAACTCAATGATGCCCGGCAAAAATATCTCTGCCTCGCAATCATAGATTCAGCATCGTTCTTACCTGCCACATCTCTTTGCCGATGGACAGTGGCTGCAGCCCTTATGCTGTTCGCGCTGCCCGGACTGCCAAGCACCGCCGGCAATATCAGTGAGGGCGAGGTGGATAGCTTAATTGCCGAGGGAAAAAAACTCGAGCGTGCAGGAAGGAAAAAAGAAGCCCTGCAGCTTCTCGACAAAGCGATCGCCAAATACCCAAGTAGCGAGCCGCTTCACACTCTAAGAGCAACTATTCGCGGTGAGGAAAGAAACCAGGAAGGCGCGGTTGCGGATCTCAATCAATCAATTACGTTAAGTCCTAAGAAGAAAGAACTCTTCATCCAACGTGCGAAAATTCTCCTCAGGGTGTCCCAGCTGGAAGCGGCACAATCGGACATCAATCATGCGCTGAAACTCAATCCGGACGACAATGACGCGATCACCTTGCGGGGAGGGTTGTTCTTCAAGCTCGATCGCTATGACCGGGCTTTGCAGGATTTAGACCGCGCCATCGCGCGCAATCCGAAAAATGCCGATGCCTACTTCTATCGCGGCGCCGTCAAGTACAGGAAAAGAGACTTGAATGGATCCGTAGAAGACTTCACCAAAGCTATAAAACTGGACCCTCAGCACACCTACACGCACCACAGCCGCGGCTGTGCCTACGGTGAGCTGGGAGAGTACAAGAAAGCGCTTGCCGACTTTAACATTGCAGCCGCGGCTGATTATGTACCGGAGCACGTTTACTTCAATCGCGGACGCGTGTACAGGCTGACGAAACAGTACGACAAAGCGCTTGCCGACTTCAATCTGGCTATTCGCCTGGGTCTGGCGGAAAAAGATCTGGCCACTCCCGTCTTTCTGGAGCGCTCCAAAGTTTATTTAGCGACCGGAAGACTGAATCAAGCCATGATTGACGTCAATCACGCAATACGCACTCACACTCAAGATCCCCGTGGATACCTGTTGAAAGCGCAAATATATAGACGCATGGGAAATTATGACCTGGAGCTGAAAGAGGTCGCAAAAGCAAAAGAGCTGGGCGCCAACGTGAGCGGTCTCAGACCTTCGAAAGGTCCAGGTCCGGACTAGCGAGCCACGGCTCTAAGAATCTCGACAACTAAGCTTTGCCGCTCACCTTGGCTGATTTACGAGCAATATCAGCGATCAAAGAAGCTGCCGTCTCGCATTCCTCCAAAGTGTTGAAACGCCCGGCGGAGATGCGCAAGGCCCCCCTCGCTTCGCTGTCTGGAAGTCGCAAGGCGCGCAAAACCGATGACGGTTCGATGATGCCCTTATGACACGCAGAACCG
>JAYRNY010001002.1:0-7671 GCA_041911975.1 bacterium
ACCTGCTGGGCTCCTTTCGCAAGGATCGCTGCGTGATCTCGACGGTGCACAAATTGCATCTGCTCGAGATGTTCGATGTCGTCTACGTTCTGGACAACGGAAAGCTTGTGGAAGTCGGTTCCTTCAATGAGTTGATTGCCTCCAATGGCAAGCTCGCTCAGCTTTGGAACAACTACCAGGCTGCCTCCGCTACCGCGGAAAGCAAGAGTCAATAAATCGGCAGGATAGGCCCTTGCGGTGGGTGATTTGTCTTGGGTTAAAACCCGGACGAGTTGCCCACCGCTTGGTGCTTATCTTTTTTGCGGTAATGTATTATACAAGATAGTACATTATAGATTTGTCTCATTGATGGTACCGAATGCAGTATCGAATCGGGATGCTAAAGTGTCTTTCTCCTTTGCCAAACGCGGCGATAGTGTCCGTCTGAACCCTCAAAACCCTGCGCTTCCAGGTACTTTTTGTTCTGGCTGGATTCATGTACCCCGAAAACGACCAAGTCCTTGAGAGTCGAAATCCGAGTAAGCCTTTCCCAATTGAAATCACCTGCATTTGAATTGGAAAGATCGAGTCTTTCCAGGCGAGACGAGGCGAGCGCATCCATTAATTCCTGATTCAACGAACAGCGTTCCAAATTGAGGGATACAAGATGAGAACTTTGAACCAACTCCATTAATCCAATCGGTGTAAAACCGCTGCAGCGTTTTAGATGGATGTGCTCCAGTTCATTTATTTTGCCAATACTACCAAGCTCTTCGTCGCTGATTTCTGCGTTACTCAGTATCAATGTTGTACAGTTGCGATCGACAATGACACCCATAGCTTCGGCATCAAACCTAAACCGATGTACCTTATCTGAGCGGTCATAAACAGTAATTACTCTGTCTTCACCCTTACTGATTTTTGTTTCGTAAAGAGCATCGGAGACGATAGGAATAATTGCCGCACACAGTACTACGCTGGCGCAGCAGGCAGCGGCAATGATTCCCAGCGCAAACTTATTGGATCTGGCCGGCAATGCTCCCGCAGCCAACCTGGGAGACATTATAACTTTCACCGGTGCGACATGGCTTTGCTCGTTGTCCTTACAGTTGCAAAAGTCGCGTTTGAAGAGCCAGCCTGTCATGCTCTGACCGGCAGTCGCCTTTAGCTTCAGGCATCGGCGGCACTTCTTGTCGGACTTCTTAAATGAACTTGTATCCGCCTGCAAGTGACAGCGGCATTGGTCGCCCAGGCCCATCCATTGTGTGATCGAACCTTTTTTGCCTTGAGATTTGCCGCAGTCGGCGCAAATCAGGTCTTCTTCATCCGGCATGTTTTGCCCGCAGACACATTGTTTCTGTAAACACCCTTACACACAGCTCTATACCCGAGTGTCGGGCGCTGCAAAAAAACTTTTCCGGCGACGCAGCAATTTCAAAACTTTTTAAGATCTGCCGTTGTATTGTCTGAGCGTGAACCGAGGAGATGCCTCCGATGCTACAGCCAACCTTTGACTGCATTCGTATCAGCAATTTCGATCTCTCTGCTCAGGCGGCCGCTTTTTTGGCTCCGGTCGTAAAAGATCAGGAGCAACCAAAAGAACTGACTCAATACGATGTGCAGCCGATCGAAGTACGCATCAGTCACCCTCTGATTATCGACTCGTGCTGCAGCCAGTCTGCATGTGAAGTCGATGAAGAAAGTATGCAATTGCGCTCTGAGCTGAAACGCTTGTTTCCACAGGACGCGCAACTGCGCAAATTGCTTTTCCCTCTAGTCACAGGGGAAGCCCTGACCGAGCGCCGGCGCCTGGAATTGGAAGCCTGCCTGAAATATCCACACGTTCTCGACCTGCAAGAAGCTTTCGTCAAAAAAGAGCTCGGCGAGGAACTGACGGAATTCGAACAACTGCTTTTACGGAGGATGGATGGGGCGGTAGATTCTGATGTCCTTCAGCAAGACTGACGATTCTGCCGCTTTATTCTCCGCGAATAAACTAGTCACAGAAGAGGATGACACTCGTAGGGGCGCATTGCATGCGCCCTTTTCTGCTGGGTGCATACAATGCGCATCTAAAAGTTTCTCCTAACCGGCGGAATGCTTTAGTTCGGCATTGGGAACGGAAAAGGCGAATGTGCTACCTTTTCCTTCTTCCGATTCCAGCCAGATTTTTCCTTTGTGAGATTCCACGAGCGCTTTGCAGATGGCCAGTCCCAGTCCAAAGCCGCGTCGCTTGAGCTGTTTTGGCTGATTGAGCTGTTTGTATCTTTGAAAAATCGCTTCTTGCTGGTTCTTCGGAATGCCAGGACCCTGGTCTATGACGCTGAATTGGGCTCCCTTTTCGAGCTTGCAGCCCTTAACCGTCACTGATGTTTCCGGCTGCGAGTACTTCACCGCATTGGAAATCAGGTTGATAAGCACCTGAACCAGCCGGTCTTCGTCAGCGATAAAACCGCCTTCTTCCATTTCGGCAATCACCTTCACTTTTTGAGACCGAGCCGCTTCCTGCGTGGCGTCTACTGCCTTATTGATGATCGCCTTAATCGACGTCGCTTGCAGTTCGATCTCGAGATCGCCCGACTCGAGCTTTTCGGCGTCGAGCAAGTCGCTGACGAGTTTGATTAGATAATCAGCGTTGGACCGGGCTCGAGTTACGGCTTTGTAGCCCTGCTCATCGAGTTTTCCAAAGCGGTCTTCACCAAGCATAGAGAGCAGCATGTTGATGGAGGTGAGCGGCGTGCGCAGGTCGTGGCTGACCATTTGCACGAAATCTTTGCGCAACTGCTCCAGCCTTTGCCTCTCGGTGATGTCTTGAACATGGAGGAAGATGCGCTTTTCACCGCCTTCTTCGAAATCGTTGGCAAAAATTTCGCAGACGATGTACTGCCCGGACTTTTGTTTTCCGGGCGTTCTTTTCAAGGAAGAGTCAGCCTCAACACCTTCCAGTTCCGGGAAGAGAAAACTGATCTGTTTGCCGGCCAGTTCTCTTGGCGTGTGGTGGAAAATCTGCTCGATGCGGGAATTTGCCGCTTCTATGGTCATTTTGTCGTTCAACACAAGCAACCCCAGGGGCAGGCTGGTAAGGATTTTCCTGGTTCGGCTTTGTATGGTCTCGAGTGTTTGCGAGAGTTTTTGAATGACAGCTTCCTGCCGTTCAACCGACTTCAACAGTTCTTCCTTTGACGCCGTGTCTTCCATCAATCGTGCTAACCCTCGAAAACGCCTTTTGCATTCAATATCAATCTGGCTCGTTTGCAAAACGCGATTATGGCTGTTTTAAAGATTTTTTGAAAGACCGAAAGGTAATTTATAGTCATGGCTGGAATCATATCGACAACCAGTTCATTGCTGCCTTCGCGAACAAGTCACTCCCTCGCTAAAATCGGGAAAGTCTGCCATGACGATTTCAAGAAACACGACTGGCTCAGGCCTGTCATCTCTAGCCCAGAGCTTTTGTCGGGCTGTTTTCAATCAAGTGCCGTCCGCTGGAATAGATGATATTCCTGCCGTCAAAAGAGAAGCGTATGCGTGTTTGACGCCGGACGAAATGGATGCGCTGGCACTTGAGACAGTCGAGATGGAAAAGGACGACGGTGCTGTATTGAAGACCTACAAAGGTGAGAAAAACCCTGATGTTTTCTTGTCTCAACAGTCATTTCCAGTGCTTGCCAAGCTTCAGACGATTGTGGAAACAATCGAAGATCAAGCTCGCCAGCGGGTCTTGTCCAGCTTCACGGATGAAGAACGCAGGCAATTGTTCCTCGAAGAAGCCGTTTATGCAAAAGATTTTGCTAAGTTTCAGAAAAAAGCGCAGGTGTTAAACAGCAAGCCGGGACAGTGGACAATTTATCTGCCATTCCCTCCGCAGAAGGGTCTGATGCAAGAACGCCTGGAGCGCGAATTGCGCAGAACAGTAGAGGCAATAGGATAAAAGGCATAGCCAACCCGTTCGGTGGGCCTGTTTTGATCTACGGTTTCAATTTGTAGCCGACGCCGTGGACGTTTTCGATAAGCCCGTTATCGTCGGGTGAGACTTTGTCTCTAAGCGTTTTTAACGTTGTGTAGACCGTCGACAGAGTGACCGCTTTGTCAGACTGCCAGACGCGATCAAGCAGTGCTTCCGCCTTGAAGCACTTATTCGGATTGAGAAGAAGAAACTGCAAGAGAGCGAATTCTTTAGGCAACAACTTGATGCTGACTCCGTCTCTGGTAACTTCGCGCGAGTCCATATCGAGCGTGATGTTGCGCGCTGCAAGTTTGTTGGAAGGCGCGGAGGCCACGCGCCTGAGTAGCGAGCGCAATCTTGCATGCAATTCTCTGGTGTCGAAAGGTTTGGTCAAATAATCATCGGCGCCGCTGTCCAGACCGCTGGTTTTATCATCGATGCCCCGATTGCCGGTGAGCATCAAGATGGGCGTCGTATTGCCCTGGTCCCGGTATTTTTTGCAGACCTGCACGCCGGTAATGCCCGGCAGGGTGACATCCAGGAGGATGAGGTCAAAGTTGGTGATTTCCAGAAGCTCCAGCGCCTCCTCTCCCGAGCCCGCCACTTCCACTGTGTAGTGGGAGCCGGTCAGCTCAATCTTGAGCAGGTCCTGCAGTTCCTCGTCGTCTTCGACAACCAAGATTTTTGCCAATTTCGGTCCGCCTCCAGGGAGGTTATTTGCCCGCGCTTGATACTTACCCGCTGCCAACCAGGCACAAACCGGCGAATAATTTTGTTGTTGCTGTATTCTTCTCGAGTTGCCACAATGTCCTTCAGCATAAGGCAGCACCCCTGGACCTTTATACTTGCATGCTTAGATGACAAGCAAAACCCTGGTTACTACTTTTCTTCTGGCGGCGACCCTCGGCATCTCTTTTGCTTGGTCAAACTGCCAACCGGCTGTAGCGCGCTGCTATTCGCTTTATGAGCAAGCGCTGGAAGATTTGGATGAAAGCCGCTGGGAAGCAGCCGCAGAAAAGCTCAAGAAACTGGTGGCGGAAAATCCGAACAGTGCCGAAATGCATGCGGCAATGGCGCGCTATTACATGGACAAGGATCAATTGCCGCAAATGGCTGCCGAGGCCAATCGTGCCATCGAGCTTGATCCCTCGATGTGCCGTGCCTATGCGTATCGCGCTTACTACAACTTTTGCAAGGGGCGGATCAAGGAGGGGCTGGCCGATTCGCAAAAGACCGAAGACCTGTATACCGTAAACCTGCATGACTGGAGCCTCTGGACCGTTCTCAAAAACCGTGCTCTGGTTTATCAGCGAATGGGTAACAGAGAAGCTGAAAGGGCCGACAGAGAAAAACTTATCACCTTTGAGATGCTCGATCAGGCGGGGAAGTTTCGCGAAGTGGGTCGGCTGCCTGATGCATTGAAGCGCATCGATGAAGGGCTGGCCATATTTCCGATGAATGCGGATTTGTGGTTTCTTCGAGGCGTTGTAAACGCCAACATGATGAAGTTCTGGGAAGCAGTTGCCGACTACAACAAAGCGCTGCGTTTTTCTCCCAAGACGACGATGCTCTACTACTTTCGCGGTGATTGCTACGAACAGTTAGGCAAGCATCAACAAGCCGTCGACGACTACACGCGTGTGATCAACGCCGGTGAGCAGCTTGTCGCATACAGATTTGTTTGTGAGACCGGCCGACTTAGAAATGAAGTCTTGCGCGACGACACGGTCTGCGTTTCACTTACTGATGTTTATTTTCTTCGTGCCCAGGCGTATTTTGCGATGGGAAAGCTGACGGCTGCCGTAAATGATCTCGACTACATAGTCGCTCACGATAAGAGCGATGATAAGGCCCTGGCGCGGCGCGCGCAGATAATCGAAAGCATGGGGAAAAACGATGATTCGATCAAAGACTTCTCGCGCGCAATTGAGGCGAACAAGAAAGACTACAACGGCTATGTATCTCGTGCTGAAGCTTATTTACGCCTGGGCAAAGATGACCAGGCTATCGCCGACTTTACTCAGGTAATCAAATTGAATCCTGAAGATCCTGGTTCGTACGTTCTCAGAGCCGGTGCGTATAAGACCATGGGGCGCTACGATGACGCGATTGCAGACTACACGCATGCGATTGAGAAACAGCCTGAGGACGACTTGCTGCTCGAACGCGCTGATTGTCTGCGGGCAGTGCATCGATATGATGATGCTTTGAAGGATCTCGAAAAAGCAGTTGAGATGGACGAGTCGAATAAGGTCCTGGTGAGGGCGCTCAGGGCGAAGATCTTTCAGGAAAAGGGTGAAGATCAGAATGCCCGAGTTGAGCTGCTTGAGCTGGAAAAGAAGCATCAAGCTGATTTGCATAAGAACGACACTCTCTTTCGCGTCATTGAGATAGGAATTGGATTCATCGTTCTAGGCGCCGGCTGGCTCGGTTTTTCGGTCTGGAAGAAAGGCAGGAAATTGTAGAGTCGCATTTTATGCGCCCCCACGCTCCGCCGCGGAAGTTATTTCTCCCACCAGTCTCGAAGACCGCGTTTCCAGCCGCGTTTCAAAAGACTAGCTTCGGTCTTTTCGGTGATAAGGCTCTTGTATGGTTTGATGAAACGCAAGGACTTGCTGGACAACAAGTTGTCGACGCCTCGGTCCGTAAAACGCGTGTATGAAAGATCGAGCCGCTCGATCGGCATGGATTGAAGGCTTAGTGATGACTTGTCGCTTACGTCAGTTCCGGCAAGTATGAGCGTTTTTAACTTCGGCAATTTGGAAAGCTCACTTATGCTGTCTTGCTTGAAACCGGAAGAACCAGTAATGTCAATGGTTTCTAGTGTGCTGACTTGGGCGAGCAGTGCCAGGTCTTCATCGCTTACCTGAGTGTTGCGCATGCGAATGGTGACAACCTTGTCCTTTTCGAGCCCGGTAACAGTCGCGGCGCTGAGCTGTTCTATGGGGTCCGAGTTGCCGTTCGCCAGGGTTGCTACCATCAAGTGTGTGGCTGTTCTCGGCATGGGTGCTGTAGTTGCTTCTTGCACTGTTTTTGGCTTGTGCATGATTTGCAGTGGATCGTATATCAGCAATGCCCCACCAAGACAGAGTATGAAGCCTCCAATCACAATGAGAAGCGGAAGGACTTCGTTGACTGTCTTTGCCGGGGTGGCTTCTGAAACATGCTTGGTGCCTTGCTCCAGTGCAGTCCAGGCAAAGGCGCTTTCTTTGCCCCCGAATACCTTGCCGCCGCCCAGAAGGCGCTCCAAATCCCGCCTTATGTCTTCCATGGACTGATAGCGATCGGCCGGCTCCTTCTTAATGCAGCCTTGAATGATCTGGCGCAAACGAGCCATGCACTTCTGTTCATGCGCGTTTTCAAACGAATCCGATTCTTTGGCTTTTTCTGCGTAAGATTTCACGATTGGTTGCGCGTCGAAATCCAGCGTCAGCCCATTGATATGCAGCATCAGCGTTTCCACTACGCTGCCGCTTTTTGCCGCCGGCTCGCCGATTATCATTTCATACATCAAGCAACCGAAAGAGTATATGTCGCTCCTGTGGTCGAGTTTGAGCCCTTTGCACTGCTCCGGGCTCATGTAGAATGGGCTGCCGAAAATCTCTCCGGTTTGCGTGAGGGCTTTTTCTTTGTCGTCCGGTTCGCTCAATTTTGCGATGCCGAAATCCACCAGTTTGACCTGTTCTTGCCCGTTTTCGTCTTTGACGAGAATAGCATTTGTCGGTTTCAAATCTCGATGAATGATG
>JAYRNY010001003.1:0-2067 GCA_041911975.1 bacterium
CTTGACGGAACCCAAGGCTGGCTAATAAACGAGGAAGGCAGAGGAGTGACGACGATCATTGAGATGGTCAGCCACACGCGACTTGATTGTGCGCTATCATCGGCTGGATTGATGCGTCAAGCATTGACTCAGGCACTGCACCATGCGCAGTACCGGTCGGCGTTCAAGAAACGGCTCATAGAGCACGACCTGATGCGCAATGTACTGTGCGATCTGGCTCTGGAATCAGAAGCTGCTACCGTGCTGACCATGCGTCTTGCACGCGCATATGATGCCAGCGCAGGAGATCGCAAGGAAGATCTTTTCCGCAGGATTGCCACTGCCGTGGCAAAATATTGGATCTGCAAGCGAGCACCTTCGCATATTTACGAGTGTCTGGAGACATTGGGCGGCAATGGGTATGTTGAAGAGTCCATGATGCCCAGGTTGTATCGAGAAGCTCCTGTTAATTCCGTCTGGGAGGGCTCGGGCAATGTCATTTGTCTGGATGTTCTGCGCGCTTTAACTAACGAGCCGGAGACAGCGGGTGTTCTCCTTGACGAGATAAAACAAGTCGCCGGTCAAGACAAGAATATGGATGCGCAAATTGCAATTGCGGAGTCTCTGTTGGCTCAAAAGTCAGAGCGAGATGCTCGGCGTTTGGTTGAGCAGCTAGCCGTGCTGCTTCAAGGAAAACTCCTTTTGGAATCGGCTCCAGAAGCCGTTTCTTCTGCATTCGTCAAGAGCCGCATTCAGGGCGATTGGATGAGAACGTTCGGAACATTGCCGCACGATGTCGACACCAAGGCCATTATCGAGCGCGCCTTCTAGTAGGGAAGCCGCATGCGCTGCCCCTGAAGAAAAGTCGACCGATTGGTTTCAACTTCGTCTTAATCCAGACCGAACTTTTGCCGCGATTGAACACAGGCTTTGATCAGGTTGGCCAAATCTTGTGCTTCGTGAGGGCAACCAGCGACACCGATGGAGAAACCCACTGTCTCGAGCGAGGGTCCACCCATTAAGACTTCAATCAAGCGGCTGGCAAAACGCCTGGCCAGGATGCTGTCCGTTTCCGGCAGAATAAGGGCGAAGCAATTGTTTTGATAATGTCCGAGAATGTCCGGTTTGCGTTTCAGCTTCATTATCAAATTGACCAGCTCGCGCGCTGCCTGTTGAGGTAGCGGCAAAAGCTTGCCGGAGCCGTCCTGGGATTTCGTTCCGATTTGCAGAAGCAGGAATGAAAATGGCTTGCCGTAGCGTGAGCTGCGGTTGAATTCCATCTCTAGAAAATAGAGCAAAGCAGGATATCCATACGCACCAGTGTCGGCGCGAATCAGGCTGCGATCGACCGCTTGAATCATGGACCAGTCGGCGGTCGCAAGAGCAGCGTCTTCCGGGTTGAGCGGAATTTCGGGAGGCAGCAACAGCTTTTTCTTGATCAGCATGCTAACTGCAGGAATCCATTCCGCTTTCGCTACATTTAGAACACCCAGCATTGTTCCCAATGACGTTCTGCCGTCGGCAAGGTCGAAAATTGCCTTTTGAAAAGTTCTGCTTATGCCCTGATCGTTTTGCGCCGCTTCCCTGAAATCTTCTTCGCTGATATCGCTTACTGCGCGCATCAAGCAGGTTTCCATCGACAAGCCCAGTTTTGCCAGCTCTTGAACGTGGTCGTTTAAATATGTTCCTTCCATGATCAAGAGATCAAGGTTTTTCGTAATCGTGATCTCGGACGAGCCAGGACCAAGGGTGAAGGTGAAGTTGCCGGTTTGCCAGCCGACCAATTCAAGAAAGGCGTAATCGCCAGTGGTGCTTCCGATCACACAATGTGAAGGACTGCCTTCGTTGAAATACAAGACGGCTTGTTCTTCTTCCTGCCCGACCTGTCGCGATAACTCCAGCACTCCTGAGGCATGATCTGTGGCAATCAATCTGACCAGATTGGGAAACTGCAGGCGCCGCAAATCACCTTTTGTGTACAGCTTCGTCGTGGGCAGAGGCAAATTGTGCCCTGATGTTTGCTGCTGAATCTGCTGATTGGAAGCACTCGAAAGGTCATTCCAATTTTTGAAGTCGCTGGAGAGCTGC
>JAYRNY010001004.1:0-2169 GCA_041911975.1 bacterium
AAAAGGCAGCAGCACAGCACAGAAGTGCCGGCTGCCGCCAAATTGAACGCGCTGAAGGAGGTGTCAAAAACCTCCTTCAGCGTGCGTTCCCGGCTCGAGCGCGCCGTCAGCCCAAACTTGAGCTTAAACCTGAGCGCCTTTACGCCGTTCGTACTCGGCTTTGTCGGCCAGAGTCAGATAGCGCAGACCACGGTCGGATGCGAGATCCTCGGTGTTGAGGATATCGAAAAGACCGGTGCCCAGACCGAAGATTCCGACGCCCAGCCGCGGCGTGGGGATGCCTGTGCGGCGCATGAGCGTGAGATGGATGCCCGTGCAGGTCCAGCGATCCTTCGCCAGCCTGCCGCTGTAGGCGCCCACCCAGTCGTAGCCGGTGGCGGGAAACTTGCGGTTGAGGAAGTTGGCCAGAAAGCGCGGCATGCGCTCGCGGCGAGCCTTGAGGCGGGCGATGAAGCCCTTGTTCTCTTCGAGCATCGCCCTGGCTTCGCGTTCCATGCGCACCTCTTGCTCTCGCGTGAGCGGCTCGCGCCGGCGCAGAACAACATAGTGGTTGCGGTCGCTGGGCTTGCAGATGCGCGACAGTTCGTTGATGCACGGTCCGGTTTCGAACCATGAGCTGAAGAGCTGGAGTCGCCCGTCAAACGGGATGACGTTCTCGGTGTGGCCGGTGCTCTGGCGCAGCCAGTTGGCCACGCGACCGCTCGTGCAAAGGACGTCGCCTGCAGCGAGTGCGTCAGCCGGAGGGCTCACCCAGACGTCGGCGCGCAGCGGACCGCTGCCGACATTGACGAATTTCGCCTTCTGCACGGAGTAACGCCACATGGCATAACCCCAGACAAGAAGGCTGACCACGCTTGCGACTAAGAGAAGCTGTGTGTCTGCAGCCACCAACGCGACGAACGACAGGATTGTGCCCCAGCCGAAAGCCGCCAGTGTTTGCAGTCTGGAATAGATGCTGCCATAGCCGCGCAGCAGGCAGGAGAGCTGCACGAAGGTGACCGCTATGCCGAGAGTGCTCAGGATGAGACACTCGCTGGGCAGACCCAAGCCGGTTTCGTGTGTTGCGAAAAACCAGATGAGACCTGCGGAAACCAGAAACGAGAGGAACGTTATTTGCCTACGGAGTCGATTCATTTGGCTGTCCTTGAAGAAAAACACCCCTGGGTTTTGCAGACGCCAGCAGTGCATTGGTGGATAGCGCCGGATGTTCTCAGCAGCCAATTCTTTGCAGACCAGACCCGAGCACATGAAGTGCTTTTAGAAAACCGCTTTTGTGACCGGGAGATCTGTCTGGTTGAGAATTGAGAATGCTGAATGAACGGGAGAAGTGAGATTTGACGATAGTGATCGTGCTTTTGTCATGACAATGAATTTTTGCGCAACGTGCATTAGGAGTCTTTCAGAGTAGTGAAGTAATAAGCTCAGTCACTTCGCGCACATGCGCGAACTTTGCTGAATGTCTACAAAGTCAGTGAGGAAAACTTTGACGCCTCTAATTACGACTTGTAAATCCGCACATGAAGGGGACTTCACGAAGGTCCGATTGGTATTTTGAGAACATTTAGCCGCCTGCGAATTTGGATATATTTCATCCTCAATCTTGTTTGATTGGTATCAAATATGGTGCGAAAAACTATTTTCGAGGCCTTTCAAATTGGTTGCAAAAAAAACTGAACACGACAGCTGTGCGAAAGCTTGCTTTCGGCAGGCTTTCGGGCTCTTTTCGTTGGCCGGATTTCGGTTAAAATAGCGTCATGGATGCAACAAAATGAATGCGAAACCAATCGTTAAAACGGATTGCCGTCTCAGCGATTTGGTCGGAAGAGGTTTGTGTATTCCCTGATGGAGTTTACTTTTGACTGTCAGTTACGAAATTACCAAGCGTAGTTTGAGAAAGTATCTTCTCAACGACTTCCTTGCCTCGATTGTTGTTTTTCTAGTGGCCCTGCCGCTCTGTATGGGTATTGCCATTGCGGCCGGATTACCTGTTTCAGCTGGCATTATTACAGGGGTCGTAGGCGGCGGCCTTGTTTCCATCTTGTCTGGCTGCCCTTTGCAGGTGAGCGGACCGGCTGCGGGCCTGGTCGTCGTAATCGTCGAACTGATTGAGCAGCACGGCATAGAGAGTCTTGGCGTCATCATCATGCTGTCAGGCTCCATTCAAATAGT
>JAYRNY010001005.1:0-7127 GCA_041911975.1 bacterium
CCCATGCCTAAGGTTCTGTTGGCAGATGATGATCCTGAGCTGCTTCAGTCGGTCAGCGCCTGGCTAGAACATCACAAATGGAATGTTGATCTCGCCTCGGATGGTGCAGAAGCGCGTGAGTACATAACTCAGGTGCAATACGATGTTCTGGTCATCGACTGGAACATGCCGGAAGTATCAGGAATCGAGCTGTGCCAGTGGTACAGGTCCCGAGGCGGCACTACGCCGATTCTGATCTTGACTGGCAAGGACGAAATCTCCGACAAAGAAAAAGGGCTCGATTCCGGAGCTGATGACTATTTGACGAAGCCGTTCGATCTTCGCGAATTGACCGCACGTTTGAATGCACTGATGCGGCGAGGGAAAGTGCTTGCGACAAGAGTCGCCAATGTTGGACCGCTCAACATAGATCCTGATGCCCACAAGGTTTTGATCGACGGCAAGGAATTGAAACTGACAGCGACAGAGTTTGCCGTGCTCGAATTCTTAGGCAGACACCCGGATCAAGTATTCAGCGCAGAAGCACTTATTGGGCGGGTTTGGAAGACATCATCCGAAATCTCCACGGACACCGTTCGGGTATATGTCAAACGTTTGAGAGAGAAGCTTGAAGCAGCCGGCTATCCAAAACTCCTGGTTAATGTTCATGGGGTTGGATATAAACTCGACGTCTCTGATTTAAACAAAAACCCAGGCAGCTACATAAGAGACTAGACCAGAAAGATTAAACGACAACGCACGCGCGTAGATCGTCTTTCACTTTAATCCCGCAATCTGCTGACCCAGTGGGGCTTGGCATGTTTTCTAGCCGAACACCCGAGCGCATGCGCCTGGCTGGCATACACAACTTTTACACAAATTATTCCGGCGCTATTAACTCACGGGCCCGCATTCTGTATTCACCCCCGCCCCCGTTACTAGCGCCAAGATGCGCCCGAGGCATTACTCATGGCTCCTCGCACCGAGAATCCTGCTACTCCAGCTCCGATCGAAAGAACTCAGCCCGCTGAGTCACCCAAAGTAAGCCCGACAACGGCTGCTTCGGGCAGGATGCAGAATGAGACCATCGAGCCCAGCAATAGAAATCTCTGGAAACCGCCAGCCACCGGCGCGAACACAGACCAATACCTGCCTAACACCGTCATCGACAGCAGCGGAAGTCCGGCACCGGCTACCAAGCCCGGTGATGCCACCAGCCCGGCAAATGCTCCCCAATCCGCGCTTAATGCAGAGACAGTCAAGAAATACAGTCATGAACTGTACGAAGCCATCAATGGCAAAAAGCCGGACAACGACAAAATCCAGCACATCCTGGGCAGTTTGAGCGCAGCAGATCGCAAAGCTATCGAAGATGCCTACAAGAATACAGAAGGAAACACCGACAAGCGTGACATTCGCACCGAACTGAAAGACAGATTGGGCGAAGACGACTTCAGAAAAGCCGAAGCCAGTCTCAATAAACGCGATAACTACACCAACGATGCCGGCAACCTCATGGTTGCGCTTTCGGCAATCAATGACAATGGCGGCGATGGCGAACGCAGAGTATTGGAAACATTCTCCACTCTCAATGCGGCTCAGCAAGAACAACTCCAAAAGGACTTCAAGCAAGACTACGGCAAGTCGGTCGAGGAAGCACTGAAAGACTTTGGTGTCTCTGAAGATGCGATGACGGCAATGAAATTTGTAGGCAAGCCGGTAGAGCAAAGAAGCGCTCAAGACATCAAAGATTTCGCCAAGTTCGCGCTCGAAAAAAAGAGCCTCGATTTTTTCAGTCTGTCGCTGCGCGGCGACACGCCGGAAGCTGTAAAAGCTCGCCAGGAACTCAGCAGCAACGAACAATTCAAAAAAGACATTGTCGAAGCGTTCAAGGTTCACCAGGATGGTGGCACGCTAGGCACCTTGAAGAGATTCGTGTCAGCTATTCCAGGCGGCGATGTCCTAGTAGGCGCCGGCAATCTGATCGAAGGATTGGTCAAAGGCGATCTGGATTTCGACAGATTGACCGAAGGTACAAACTTTGACACGCTGAGAAAAGCTATCGAGAGCAAAGAAGTAGACAGCAAACTGCTTCAAGCAATGGACATCTTGCACAACGGACAAGTCTCTCTGGCAACAATTGCAGCAGACAATACCGGCACAATCTTCGGATGGTTCGACAACAAAGATGCCATCTCGAATGCAGCCGAACATGCGACCGACGCCGAAAGACAATTGTTTGCGAAAGGCCAGCAACTGGCACAAGCCGGCGGCGAACCGCAGTCTGAAGAAGATAAAAACGCTCTCGCGTTTTACAACAGCTTGCACTCCGCATTTGCCAAAGCCGGCAACGACAACGAACCGCTCAAATGGGAAGACAGACTGCTGCACGGAAAAGATGGGTCCGTCATATCACAAATTCTCGACAGCGAGAGCAAAGAAGACAGATACACAGCAATCGAATCGCTCAGCCAAAAAGACTGGGAGAGATTGAAAGATCCGGCAGGCGGCGCAGCTTTTAGAAAGCAGATCGAAGACCAGTTGAACCGCAGCGGCAATCCGGAAGAAACTGCTGTTTTGTTGAAACTGCTGGATAAGAAGCTAGCCGTCGGCAGTTACGAAGACTCGGCCAAGGTGCTTCGCTCAGTCAGTGATCTCATCACTACTTCTCCGCATTCTAAAACAACTGTTGCTGTTATTGCCGGAATAACACCGGAAGAGGCTGCAAGATATCAAACCGACGCTGCATTTAGAGCGCAAGTAGACAAGTTTCTCCATGAAAATCTCGATGAGCTTGGACAAGTAGCCTCGTCACGCCTGCTGGCGAAGATTGCAGCCACCGGAAAAGCACCCGAGCAAGACGCAATTGACAAGCTCTTTTCCGACAAACTCAATGGAAAAGAAGGAAAAGATGCCATTACCGACATCGAGGCCGTCCTTCAAGACTCCGCCCTTCGCCAGAAGCTCTCCGGTCCGGAAGGCACGCTAAATGATACCGAGAAACAACTTAAGTTAGCCATTGACGAATATATCAACGCAGCGACGCCCGAATTGCAAGTTCCTGCATACGGCCGTGGCACAGTGCCGACGCAACCTAAAGACAATGAATATCTTCAAGCTCTCTATCAAAATGGCAGATTGACCGTTGAACAAAAGGCCAAGCTCGATCTGCGCGGCAAAGACTTTTTCTCTCAAGCCGCGACCGTAAGTCCCGAAGAGAGACAAAAGCTGTACGACAGTGGCCTGGTTTCGGCAGACGAAAGAAAGCTTATCGACACTCTTACAGCGCAAGGCGGCAAGATGAGCCTGGCAGATGAGCTTCGCGCCGCTGTTGTTAAAGACGGCACCGACGCCGAAGCATTCGCAAGTCAGATCAAAGGCTTGTCACCAGAAGACAAACAAAAGCTTAAAAATGAATACGCGCAAAAGTACGGCTCCGCGCTCGAGCAAGATGTTCTTAATCATGTAAGCGACCAAGAGAAGAACAACTTCAGAACCTACTTAACCGCCGGTGAAGTAGACGGCAGACAAGACTTCTATGACAATCTCGAAAGAGCCTTGCACAGCGAATCGGGATATTCTCCGGATGGCTCGCAAGAAGTTCTGGAACGCGCTCTTTCCAATCAAGGCGCCATGCTCTCCGACTTCCAGGCACGCTATGAAAAGTTACCGCCCGAAAAACAAGCTGAAGCCAACGAGCTTTTCACATCAGCGCTCAAAGATTACCAGGAATCGAAAGAAAAATTTGCGGAAAATATGTTTCAAGCAGCCGTGATCGTAGGCGGCATCGCAGTCGGCGTAGCAACCGGCGGAGTCGGACTGGCCGCAATGGCATCAGTGATTGCCATAGGTGCTGTCGGTCGCATCGCCCTGAAAAAGGCCATACAGGGCAACGACTATGACCTCACTCTGAGCAATTGCCTCAAAGATGCGGCTATCGGTGGAGCGACAGCCGGTCTCTCCGTTCTTGGACCGGAAACCGTCGCTGCTGTCGCCGGAGTCGGCAAGGCAGCCGCAAGCAGTTTTCTTACCAGTGCCGGTGAGCAGGTGGCAGCAAATGTTATCAAAAAAGATGCAAGCGCGGTTTTAGAAAGAGAACTCAATAATATCGTTTCCAATTCCGTAGTTCGCGGCCAGCCGATTTCGAAAGAAGCCCTCGATGGAATAGTCGCTAAAGTCGCCTCCTCTTCGGCAACGGCGGAAGAAAGAGAAGCACTGTCAGCGGTTCTCAGAACAACTCTGGAAACTAGCGGCAGGCAAATAAGTGAAGACGTGATGAGAGCCAGCTTTACCGGCATGGCCAGACAAGCTGCAGCATTCGGCACCATAGGTGGAACCACCAACGTAGCAGTCGATGCCTCAGTCGGTCTTGCAAACGGACACTTCGACCCCAGCCATCTGCCACAATCATTCCTAGTCGGCTTCGGTCTTGGCTCCGGCATGTCCGCCGGGCTGGAAACAGCGATAAGAGGTGTTTCGAAATACTCGACTCATGACTTTAATCCAACAACCACAGCCGATGGAACTCCTGCTCCGCTGCGCAACGGCGACGAGATTGTTGACGGAGCTGATGTTCAGCTCGGTCAACCCCAGTCGAGAATCGCTTACGAGCCGCTCACTCCAGTACCTACAAGGCCTGGCGAACCCTTCGTAGAAAGAGGAGTAGAGAATCCACTCAAATTGCGTTACTGGGCTAACGAGCGCAGCAGTTTCGAGCTAACTTGGGATGGCAGCTGGTACTATCCGGCTCGAACTCACGGACCAACCGATTCCCCCGTAAAAATCCACATAGATGTAGAAAGTCCTGAGTCACTGAAAAGACTTCAGCAGGTTTTGATTCCAGCTCTGGAACGAGATCCCGAACTGAGACGTCTGATTGGAACATGGAAGACGTTCAACCCACAAGATGGAATTGCCCCTAGTGAAAGCACAGTGTCAAAATTTGGTGGAGGTCAGGGCGCCAAGGGGTTTACGATTTACCCTGCAGACGTGCAAAGTGCCTGGCAAGCCGCTCGCAAGCTAGATCAAATTTTGGCAGACAACAATTTGTCTTTGCCTCAGCAGATTCGCCACGGAAATGTAGACGAGGTCCCAAAGGATTTCGTATCGAACCGTGTAGGTCTTACTCGCGACAACTGGGGGCGCTCATGTGACTCCAGTGCGGAGGCTCCTATCGCACTACTGGATCCAAACTTGCAAGCTCGTATCGAAGCCGAACACGGTCGCAAACTCAATGATGAAGAGTTGAAAAAAGTCAGTGAGCGCTTAGTTTACGACAGTGATGGCAAACTCGGCTTCAAGACCGGATACGGAGCACGAGATGCGTACCATGGAGGTGTTTATCTTGCGGAATCAGACCGCAGGGTAATGTACACTTTGTCCGAACGATTTAAGGTCAAACCCTTAGAAAGCGCCGCCATGCGCGAGTCTCAATTGCAAGCATCAGCGCGCGTCAATGGTCTGCCGCTGACGCCTGATAGAGTTGTTGGGCTTGGCCGGTCTAGCGATAACTACGTGCATACTGGAGACAGTAACTTGCAGGTCAGTTCCCGGCACGCGCTGCTTAAATTCGATCGCAACGGAAGATTCTGGATTGCTGATGCTAACTCCAAAAATGGCACATGGGTCAACGGAAAAAGCATAGCCCCCTTCCTTGAGAATGGAGAGCGCAACTGGCGACAAGTAGGCCCGGAAGACAACATTTTTCTAGGCAACGAGCCAATAACTTTGATGCGCCCGAACCAGAGAGAAAACTTCTCGTTCGAACCTCGCAACATTGAGGAGTATGGAAGTTCTCCAGCCTTTGGACGACTTGTAGCAGACGCATACGGGCGGCTGCCGCAAGTGGAACGTGGTTTGGTCGAACGCGCCGGGGTTCGCGTCGTGCTGGGCGGAGACATGGGCCGATTGAGACCAGACCTGCGCCAGCAACCGCCGGGATATCCACCAGGCACCACTTACGCCTCCGCTACCGGACTCTACGACCAGCGAGCCCGCAGATTGTTTGTTCCGGAATATATTCAGCAGCCAAACGGCCGGTTTAAACCCCACCACGATCCTGAAGCTGCCCTCAGACATGAATTTGGACATGCTGTTGACGACGCATTAAGCAATTTTTCTCGTAGTAGAGAATTTGTAGAGGCCCTCAGGCGGGACGCTGCAGAATGGGCACACGCAGCGCCACCGGCCTCTCTGCAGTACTATCTGAATTCACCGGCAGAGATCTTCGCCGAGCTTTATGCTTCAGTCAGGGGAGGCGGTCTCTCAAATGCTGACTTTGGTGGCATAGCAGGTTACTTCAAGCACGCATCCAAAGTGCTCACAGACCGGCTTTCTGCACTAAAATAACAGGAGATACGGCAATGAGTTCAGTCAGAGAGGCAAATGTGCAAGAAGAGGCAAAGAAAGAGAGTATTGGCCATGCCTGGATGCATGATGACTTGTCTATCAACATGATTTTGCACTTTGATCTTCCCGGCATGATGGGTGATTCGCTGGTTACATTCAACCCTGGTGACCCCCAATACCAGGATGTCATTCGTCATTTGGGCGGGATCAGTCCGGGCGAATCCAAATTGGTCGAACCATGGCCGGACACCCCAGTGCAACCGACCCAAATCGCTAAGTTGCATCTTCCATTAGATGCACAAGTATCATCGCAAATGCCCGGTCAGCTGGGCATCTTGCCCCCTGGACAAATCCTGCCGATTTCCAGTAGACGGATGCTGGGGCAATTTCAAGTTGTATCTGTACTCAGCCCGGAGTGCGCCGGCACAACAGAACTGATGGTGCGCTGGATTAGCTGGTATGGAAATGAGAGGTTCGCGCTTTTACAGTTGGTTGATCGGACTTGGGAGATAGAAGAAACGCCATTGCCGCAGATACTCGTCACCATATTTGATGCCAATATGATTGCCATAATTCCTGACGAGGCGTTTCCAGACAAACTAAGGGCAATGAACACTGACCTTGAAATTGCTATCGATAACCTGAGCGCAAGAGAGCGCAACGAGAAACTCGAACGGTACAAGACCCTCTTCGACCTGTCGGCCCGGTACGCCCTCCTCGCCGCCAATGCCTACGACTACGAAACCGGCCTGTTGAACACCCGCACGGGCCGCGATTTCAAACGGCGGATCATCAACGCC
>JAYRNY010001006.1:0-4355 GCA_041911975.1 bacterium
AGGTCAAAAAGTAAAGAAAGTGACCAGAACGAAGTGAATTTTCCGCCTGCTACGATCCTCTTGGACAGGGCAGGTCAGAAAAATTCAACGACGTCCTGGTCACCTCCCGCGAGAAGGCGAAGGACTTCCCAACCCGGATTCGGCTCACGCCGGAGCTTTTAAAATCTTCCGTGCCTGGCGCGCAATCAATCTTCTGGCCGGTTCTTCCACACAGCCGTACAAAACTGCCGACACTACCAGTGAGAAAGAAAATGCCTTCAAACAAAGTACAGGCGTTTCGTCCGCCGGTATTAGCCCGAGCACGTTATGACAAGCCATCAATACGCCGTAGTGGAAAAGGAAGAAGGCAAAGCTGATATTTCCCAAAAACACCAATTGACGAAGCTTCAATAATCGGCTCAGAAGACCGCGCTGGCAGGCAAAGACAATCAGTACGCAAGCGAAATTCAATGCCAGTGAAGCAGGAAAAACTGCCGAACAATCAATATCGAAACCGCAAAGAGTGAAGATCAATTCGCTTGCCGGCGAGTCGGTTGTTTTGATGGACAGAGGGACGATCGGTAAAAGGCAGAGCAATTCGGCAGCAGTAAAGACAAAAGTCCCCAGCCCACCCTTGAACTTTTGTGCAGCCAGTTTGAAGCGCGCGAACAAACGCGCGGAGATTACTCCTGCGACAAAATAAGCCAGGCCAAAAATAGGCATGAAGTTCAAACCACCTGTAGCGTGATTCTGATTCCAAGCCCAGATGGAAAGAACTGCTGCCAGGCAAGGCAAAGCAATCGCCAGAGGTTTTCTCGGCAGAGCCAAAAGAGGGAACAGCAAATAGAAAAACGTCTCCGATGAAATACTGTGAGCTGGTGGATTGATGATGGTTTGGGAGGGCAAGGTGTTAGACCAATCTTGGAGCGCAAAAGTATAGAGAAAAACCTCCTTGAGAGGCTCAGAGCCGAAATGCTGCAAGCCCGGCAAAACGATAAAGGGAATTGCAGTGAGGAAATACAAGGGCGCAATTCGAGCAAAACGATAGCAATAGAAAAGTGCGGTTTCTTTCCAACTGGCGAGATTGCCATATCGGTATGTGAGAACAAACCCCGACAAGACAAAGAAGAATGCCACTCCTTGTATGAGCGAATGCCAGGTCCTTTGTTCGCTGGCGATTGTCACCAGGCCGTTTGCCTGAGAATGAAGCAAAAAAATGCTGACGGCTGCAAAAAACCTGAGCGAAGTAAGCGCGTCGAGATTGGCGGCTGTCGGTTTGCGCTCAACCTGTTTTTCATGGCCTGCGATAGGACTTTCTATTCACGCGACCAAAACGACTCCAGAGAATCAATCAACAGCACAAAGGATCCCCAATTTTGCCATCATTTGCCAGATGAGCTGTTTAATGAACAGCCGCAGAACGGGCAAAAGCCAGTTTTTTCAAGCTTATACTACATCACTTAATAGAGTTTAAACCAAAAGGAAAACGCCGGAAGACGACCCAAGCACATTGCAGTGCCCAAGCCGCTCCCGACGTTTTCACAGTGGCATTGCCGTGCAGCCGAGCTGGAGGAATTTGAATCTCTTCATTTCCATCCAGTCCGGCAACGCTCACTCGCCCGCGTCGTCCTTCTTCTCAGCCTTGGCCAGCGCGTCGGCGACATCCCAGGGCTCGACGAGAGCGTTGCTCTCGAGGCCCCAGTAGCCGACCTCCTCGTGGCTGAAGCTAAGCGCATTTCCGTCGCGCCAGGGCTTTTCGCCGCGGGCGAGGAAATCGCGGATGAAGGCGTTGATGGCCTCCACGGTGAGGAAAGGCACGTCGATGGTGGCGTGGAGCCCGATGCCGTGAGCGTAGTCACGATCGAGCTCCACACGCGCGTGCACCTTGACGGTGCGCGCATCGGCGATCTCCTTCTCCTTCTCGCGGATCCAGTCGAAGCGGGTCAGTCCGCCGAACGCGTCGAGAGCACCTTCGGGCTTGGGATTGGAAACGTAGTAACCGGTGACGGGGTCCTTCTTCGCGTCCTCGAAGAGGTTGAAGCGATGAGGAACCAGAGCGTCGGCGGCATCCCAGGCAGCCTGGCTCACCTCTTCCTTGTACTCGTAGCGAGCGGTCTGGAGGGTGACGTTGTAGAAAACGCCCGCCTCCTTGCCGAGGAAGTAGATGTCCACCCAGCCGTTCTCACCGTGCACGTAGTCGTGGGTGTAGAAGAGCCCACCGAGAACGGACGCGGCGCGACGGATGTTGTTCTTGGTGCGGATGAAGGCGAGCTTGCGCGCCTTCTTGGAGCGCGCGTGAAACGGCGTACGCCGGTTGCGGTTGATCATGTGTAGTCCTCCTTAGTTGGATAGAGGACGGCTTATCGAACGCAGGCAAAACCAAACACTGCCAGCGTTTTCAAAGACTATCCCCTACTTAAAATGATCGCTTCATGCGGACCTCCTTTATTTTGACTGGAGTGTCGGGAGCGGGAAGCAATTCCCGCTCAGTCCTGCGAATCGGCAGCACCGCCTGTGGTGCGGGCGGGAGGCGGAATGTGACGAGCGAGATCATCATGGGTCAGCTCTCCTTTGAAGAGAAGCTGCGCGGCCACGTTGTCGATGACGGTGCGATTGGCAGCAACGAATTCCTTCGCTTTCTGCCTGGCTGTCTCGACGAGCTGGCGGGCGGCGGCGTCGGGATTGCTATCCCAGCCTTCCACCATGCCATAAGAGACAATGCGCCGAGCCAGTTCCATTGCCTGCTGGAACGTATCGGACGATCCCGTGGTCACTCCGCCCAGAGCTTCCTCAGCTGCCAGACCGGTGAGAAGGACGACAAGCCGGTTGTTCAGCTCGTCACTCGTGTAGGCAAATCGGTCCTCGGTTGGCGCGGTCTGCACGTAGCCCAGAGAACGAACTGCGGGAACGAGGGTGACCATGATGGGCTTAGAGCTCTCTTCGAGAATCTGCGAACTCGTAGCCAGCGCACAAAGATAGAAGGCCGTGTGACGGGCTTCGTCGAGCAAGCGCGGACGCGCGTCGATAAAGCCTTCGCAGCGCGGGCATTTGATCTGTCCGTCTTTGGCCAGACACTTTCCGCATACGCAGCGCAAGTCGTTGGAAAGGGAATCAGGGGTTTCTGATGTTCGAGACATTCTGAACCTCTTGGTTTCGGTTTGTGTTGCTGTTAGCGGTGCCGTGAGCTATTTCTTCTCCCAGGTGGCACCGTTCTTGGTGTCGTTGACGTTGACGCCGGCAGCTGCCAGCTTGTCGCGAATCAGGTCGGACAGAGTGAAGTCCTTCCTACCGCGCGCGTCTTGACGGATGGCAACGACGGCATCCATGACGCGAGAGGACGTTTGCGCATCGAGAACCTGACGCGTGTCGGCCAGCGTGAGACCGAGCAAGCCTGCATATTCACGCAGAGCATCGGACCACAAGGCGCGGCGCACGACATCCTTCGATGCCATGATTTTGTCCGACAGTCCGAACAGGTGAGCAACAGCCTCGGCGGCATTGAAGTCATTGTTCATCGCCGTTACAAAGGATTCGTGAAAAGTGGCGAGCACTTCATCGTCGGCGAAGACTGAGGCTTCCGATGCGTTAAACCGGTAGGGCGCGAACTGCAAGCTCGCAACCGGCATCGAGAACTCCGCCGCACGCACCAGTCGCAGCAGTGCTGAAGATGCGCTGGCGAGCGCGTCGGCACTGAAATCGATGGGCTTGCGGTAATGCGTCTGCAGCATCATCAGGCGAATGGTGTCGCCCGAATAGACAGCCAGCATCTCGGCGATTGTTTTGAAATTGCCGAGCGACTTGGCCATCTTCTCCTTGTTGACGTTGACGAAGCTGTTGTGCAGCCAGTAGCGCGCCAGAGTCTTGTCGTGCAGCGCCTCGGATTGAGCAATCTCGTTCTCGTGATGCGGAAAGACCAGGTCTTCGCCGCCCGCGTGAATGTCGATCGTTTCACCGAGCACTGCTTTGATCATCGTGGAGCACTCGATGTGCCAGCCGGGACGACCCATGCCCCAGGGACTCCGCCAGCCCGTTTCTCCTTCCTTAACGCCCTTCCAGAGAGCGAAGTCGGCGGGGTTGCGTTTCCTTTTCGCCAGTTCGTCTTGCGACAGAACCTGCTCGCGGTGGCCGGAACGCAGCTCGTCGAGCTGCTTTTTGGCCAGGCGTCCATAGTTTGCGAAGGATGCCTCATCGAAGTAGACGTCACCGTCCACTGCGTAGGCATGCCCCTTGGCGATCAAGCCCTGGATGAACTCGATCATTTGCTGAAGGTACTCGGTGGCGAAGTTCGGGAACGAGGCGCTCGCCTCCAGCACATACATCAGCTTGTTGGGCGTTTCCGGGAAGACGATAAAGTCGGGCTCGATTCCGCCGCCGCC
>JAYRNY010001007.1:0-2198 GCA_041911975.1 bacterium
CAACCCTTCAGTGCTTTGTCGACGCCAGGCGTCGACCGGCCGCAGAAAACTGCAGCGACTGTTGCCGCGTTTTTACGCCATGAGAATTCGGCAGCGATTATGCTGCAAGAACGTCTGGTCGACAGAATCTATCAGCGTTGTAGCCGCTGTCAGACCGATTAAAACACTGCCAAAGAGTAATCGCGGTGCTTGCCGCGTTGGTCTCAGTATAAGTGGTGCGATGTGATACTTCGATTCAGTGCAGTGCGAAACCTCGCAGGTTTCCTGCTGGTTTTATATGCTAGATGGAATGGAAGTTTCTAGAACTCGTTTGAGAAAGCGAGGCAGCGCGCTATGAGGATGCAAGTTTCCTTGCCACCGCCATGTTTGGTTTTCCCAGTCGATGTCAAGGTGTATACGGGAAATACGAAATTTGGACAGAAATTGTCAGGATTTGTTTTTGCCGGGTCTCAGAATGCTTATAAAATGAGGGAAACGCCCACTATTGGGGATGTGAAGGGTTTTGTTGCGGCAACGGGAAATGCGGATCTATCTTCTCTTTTTGATCTCTGTGTTCCTTGTTTGCGGTCCCGCACACGCTACTGACAAAGACAGTGATATAGAAACCAACCGTCCTAGTTTTACCTTTTCTCCAATCGTTATTCCAAAGGGCAGCTTGCAATTGGAAAACGGCACCACCAATCAATGGTTCAATGGTGCAATTCGCTTCGATATTCCTGAAAATCAAATTCGTTTGGGGCTGCTCGAGAAAACGGAGTTTCAAGTGTTTACTCCTAATTTTGTACTCGATACTAGAGGCGGCCATACAAGTACTGGCGCCACCGATATTGGTGAATTAGGTATCAAACAGCAGTTGCCTCGTTTCAAAAATATTCAAGCATCTGCGATTGCAAGTTTGAACATACCTACCGGCGGCGCCAGAAGATTTCTCACTGGTCCAGGCTGGCAGCCTGTGTTTCGCTTGCCTCTGTCGCTGCCCTTAGGGGAGCATTATCAATTTTGCGCGATGCCCTCTTTCTTGCTTGTGAATTCCGGTCGCAGCCCTACCTATCAGCAGACCGCTATGCTTTGCCGCAGCATTGGCAGGAAAGCAGGCGTCTTTGCAGAATATGGAGGTTTTTTCACGCGCGGAAGTCCGGGCATAAACGTCGCCCATTTTGGCGGCACTTATAAGATTACGCCGCATAATCAAATAGATTTGCACTGTGGATTTGGCATGAACAGAGCCAACCCGAGGGCTTTCATCGGTGGCGGCTATTCAGTACGCATAGACAATCTCAACCCATTCAAGAAGTGATTGCACTCATCGCTCTCAAATAGAAGTTGATTTGAGCACAGGCGGAATGTACACGCGCATATCGTCGTATGCTCCGCGGCGAAACTTGTTGCTCACCGCTTCGTAATTGATCCTGCCTGCATGCGTGTGCATTAGCTTGCCGTTGAGAACAAGCCCGACATGATTATTCTCGCCGTCTGATCCTCCACCGGCGCCAACAATATAGGTGCCGTTTGGATAAGATTTGCCAGGCACGAAAGTTTCCGACTTGTACCCTTTGCTTTGCATCAGCTTGCCGAACTCGATGGCTCTGACCGTTACCTCGCCTGGGCTGATCAAACCTGCTTTGACGGCGAGATTGCTTTGAAAGATCGCGCAACGCAAGTTCTCCGGAACATCCATGCCTTTGAATCGACCGGAATTGACATTGAAGATATTCGAGTCTTGGCTTGCGTAATACTTCATTGCCTGCGATTCGAGATTGTGCAGTTTGCCATCCAGCCCTCCTTTGTTATTGCTGAAGAGTCCGGCTAATTCCAGGTAATCTGCGGTCGGTGTTTTTGTTTCTGATTCTTTGTTTTGAAAGCGGGTCGCATTGCGAGTCGAGATTACATCATCCATGAGAATACGATCGGTCGCAGCTGATACCGCATTCGCGGTATTGTCGCGCGAACGATCGCCTTCTACCCACGGATGCGGGGAGGCGTTCGTAATCATAGTAATTACCCGGCAGTAAAGACTGCACTTCGAAAGGATTATGGGGAGAAGGGTTCGATGGTAACAGAGCTTTAAGCGGATGTCAAGACGCCAGGGTTCGGACCTTTCTTTCTGGACTGATGAAGAAGTCTACTAGACCTTTTTCCTGAAAGTGCACCATATACGGTTGCATCGCAGCAGTCATAAACCTGAAGTTGTTGCTAAA
>JAYRNY010001008.1:0-3137 GCA_041911975.1 bacterium
ATCGCGTCACGGTCATTTTCAAAATGCAGCAGGCCGATGTGACGATGATTCAGACGGTGCTGGAAAGTCAACTACTGGGCACCGATGTGGGTGAGGCAATCAGCAATCGGGCGAAATCCACGGGCACTGAGCTCAATCTCAGAGGTGGGGCTCCCAACCAGACCGACACCGGCTCCATGAGCTTCCCTTACTCAATGGCGACCATGCACGGTATGCAGGCCGCCGCTACAACAGAAGTCGCGCCTGAGATGCCGGGCGGAAATGCGGCTGCCGCTCTCGAGGGCGACCTGCAGACCGTGCCTATTTCAAATCTCTTGCAATCAATTTCCATGAGCAAGATGACCGGTAGATTGGCAGTCAAATCTTCCAAGGGCGGGGGCGAATTCTACTTCGAGGACGGTGTTCCTCAGCATGCGGTTGCCGCGGATGCCCAGGGTGACCTGGCTTTTCTTGAATCGCTCACCTGGGAGGATGGTAAGTTTCGCTTTTTCGAGGGTGGTAGAACGATCGAGCGCTCTGTGAAAAAACGACTTGATTCCTTACTGATGGAAGGGATTGGTCTTCTCGATCAACTCAAGTATTTGCAAAACACCGGCGTGAAAATGGAAACATATCTGTTTCGCAAGAGCCCGAATTTGACTGAGAGAGACTTCGAGCAGAGGGTTTCCCAATTCGTGCCCATGGACATGAACTTGCAAAAGCAGTTCTATCAAAGCGTCGACAACATCAGCACCCTCTTCGAACTGCTCCGGCGCCGCCCTCTCGTGAAGACCGAATGGGTGCCGATCCTCTTCAATTTGCTGCATGCCGACCTGCTTGCTTTTTCCGACAAGCCGCCGGCCGGAGTGCGCATGGGTCTGATGGAAGTGCAGAGTCTCGATCGCGCGCAAATTCAGGGCGTGATGAGCAAATTGGTCAGACCTGAGACAGGACTGTACACTTATCCGATGTTTCTCTTTTTTCTCGAGCAAGAGTTTCACCGCTACGAGAGACTGAACGTTCCATTCAGCATTGTGCTTTTCGATATGCGTCTGCGCGAGCAAATGGGATTGCAGCCGCTCTCCGGGCAAATGCTCAATGAGGCGGTGAAGCGGCTGATTACAGTGAGAAGAAATCTGGATGTGATTGCTCACTTCGAGACTTTCGAATTTGCTGCAATCTTGCCGCATACCACCACGGATAGTGCGGCATTCTTTGCGCAAAGAGTGATTGAATTGATCATGCAAAGCCCTCTGGCACCGCACCTGCACCCCTCTCACATCCAACTCAGTTTTGGTGTGGCCGGCGTGCCTGAAGACTGCGATGATCCTGCATTTCTTATCGCTGCAGCCAAGGAAGCAAGAACGAAGGCCGCCACCAGTACGATTCCAATCTGCTTATTCAAGAACATACAGGCTGCTCAATCAGGGTAGTCGAGAACGAGAGTCCGGCGCACAACAGAAAGAAACAAATAAATCATGTATCGACCACCAAAACCACAACCGCCGCCACCTCCCATTCGGATGCCCACGCTCGGAAATATTCCGCAGTACGATCACATCGCTCAGATGCTGGCTCAGGCTCAGAGTGCCAGAGGCCGCATTATAGAGCTAGTCTTTATCAATCAAAACCAGCACCTGGAAAAAATGTTGTCGGTGCGGTGTCCGGCTGACGACACTGATCCTGTCTGGCTTTTCTACGCGCAATTCTCAGAAGATCCGGGTAATCCAATCGATCCCAATCTGCGCACTCCGTCATGGAGCTACCAGAGCCCTGATGTCGCCTTGATTCACAGCATCGTCACCCGCGAGTGCATGGGCGGCCCGGTAGAGGAATCGAAAGAGCAGATTACGACACTTTCCGGTTTTCGCACCAACAGCAATTCAGGAGCCGACAATCTCGCACAGGCATTCAGGAATGCCGGTGCCGGACTGGAATCTGCTCAGCAGAAGAAAGCATCCATGCAAGGCGATCTGAACAACATTCAGGTGCCAAAACTGCTTCTTTCCGTTGCTATGCATGAGCTGACCGGACGCCTTTTCATCGATGGCGCCCAGGGCGGCGCGGAGATATTCTTCGAGCGAGGCAGACCTCTGCACGCCAACGCTCTCGACTCGCAAGGCGATATGGCGATCATCGAAATGATTACCTGGCAGGCGGGACGCTTCGAATTTCACGACGACGAGTTGACTACGGCTCGCACAGTCAGCCAAAATCTGGAAGTGCTGGTCAATCAGGGTACGCCTCTGCGCGAGTACGTGCGCGAACTCAATTCTCACGGAATGACCATGGAATCCTATCTGGTCCGCCGTTTGCCTGATCTGACTGAAGCCGACTTCGAGCGCGCTGTATACGGCGGAATTCCGCTCGATATGAATATGCAGAAATTGATGTATCAGTGCATAGACAATCAAAGCACCGTATTTGATGTCTTGCGACGCCGACCGATGGCCAAGACGGAGTGGCTTCCTATTTTATACAACCTGGTCAAATGCAATCTGGTCGCCATTTCCAACAAAGCGGCACAAGTTCAAGAAAAACTGCCCTTGGAAGCGATGGGATTGGATCGCGCTGTAATTCAGGCGGGCATGCGCAGCTTGCTGCGCCCGGAGACGGAGCTTATCAATTATCCCCTCATCCTTCACTTCGTGGAGCAGGAATTCTTCCGTTTCCAATCGAGCGGATTGCCCTTCTCCTTGATAATCTTCGAAATGGCCATGCGCACAGCTAATGGTCCGCAGCCCTTGCCCATTCCGCATATTCGCGAAATCGCCAAGCGCATCAACTTGATCACTCGCAAGATCGATTTGCTTGCTCACTTCGAGACTTTTGCGTTCATGATCTTGCTGCCTTATACCAACGTCAATTCAGCGGCTGTGGTGGCAAACCGCATTACACAGGGGATCCTCTCGTCTCCCGTGTGCGATCTCGATCCCCAGTACATTGCGATTGCCATGGGCATTTCCGGTTTGCCGGAGGATTGCAGCGATATCGGCCTTCTTTTGTCCGGCGCCAAGGAAGCGAAGAAGCGCGCGCAACAGGGCTCTTCTCCTATCGTTCTTCTGAAAGATATGAACATGTAGCTGGCTGCGCTGGCGGCTCGCCGGCTCATTCGTTCTGATTTTCTTTCAGCTGCGGGCGCACTTCGTCCATGGAAT
>JAYRNY010001009.1:0-6556 GCA_041911975.1 bacterium
AATCGGGCTGAACAAGGTTCAAAACGTCATAATCATCGCCCCCATCGAAGATACTCCGGCGCAAAAAGCCGGTTTGCAATCCTCCGATGAGATAGTCGAGATCGACGGAGTTTCCACCAAAGGTTATTCAGTCGAAGATGCCGCCAAGCACATCCGCGGTTCCATCAACACCAAGGTCAATTTGACCATCATGCGCAACAAACACAAGTTCAAAGTAGCTGTGGTGCGCGCCAAGATTCCGATTAAAGCAGTGCAAACCGTCAAAATGCTCGACGGGGACATCGGCTATATAAGATTGTCCAGCTTTATCTCGCAGCAAGCCAATCGCGAAATGCGGGAAGCCATCAATAAATTGACTTCGGCCAAGGCTCTCATTCTCGATTTGAGAGAAAATCCGGGCGGCTTGCTCACCAATGCGATTGAAATTGCAAATATGTTTCTCGACCATGGCAACATTGTTTCCACAGTAGATCGCGACGGATATAAGACACCGCAAACGGCCGACGGCAATCAACTCTGCAAAAAACCGCTCTGCATCTTGATCAACAAAGGCAGCGCCTCCGCATCGGAGATTACGTCCGGTGCGTTGAAAGACAATGGCAGAGCCATTCTTGTCGGTCAGAAGACTTTTGGCAAAGGTCTGGTGCAAGGAATAAACCGGCTTGAAGATGGCAGCGGAGTCAACATCACCATCGCCAGATACCTGACTCCGGCCGACGTTGACATCAACAAGAAAGGCATTGCTCCTGACCAGGAAGTGAACCTTTCAGAAGATGACATCAAAGCCGGCCGAGGATGCTGGTGGAACGATCCGGAAGGCCCGGCGGTAAAACGCCAACCCGAAGACTTCAAGGATAAGCAGTTGAAGGCCGCTTTCGATCTGCTCAAAGTCAAGGTGAACCACTCGGCGAACGTTGCGATAGGCCACTAGTTTAAGCTTCTAAATCAGACCACCTCAAAGTGTCTTTTCCCGGACACAAATAGGTAATATATTGGCGTCATGTCAGATAAGAAAAAAACTGAGAAATTCCAAGCGACGCGCACTGGCGACTTCGAGGCGGCGTCGGCGGAACAATTCAAGCGCGATTTTGCCTACGGTGTGGTCATTATGGGCACTGAGGCCGGTTGCGGCAAAACAGTTTTCATGACAGGACTTTCAGCAGCCTTGCGTGAAGAAGGGTTTCCCACTCGCGCTATCAAGCCTTTTGTGATCGGCTCGCGCCGTGATGCAGAGAACGAACTGGCCTTTATCGGCGCCATTACCCACACGCCGGTGAATTATCCCGTCAATGTGATTGATAAGCCCACCGCGGTTCAGGAAGGCAGCTGGCAGCAGGCGGCCATGATGACTACTTCCAAGCAGCATCTCACCTTCGTCGAGATGCCCGGCTCACCGGCAACACCAATCGCCTACGAGCAAACCGCTGCCGGTACGCTGGGGTCTGGCTGGAAAGACTCCGCTGCTTTTGCCGGCGACCTGGGACTGCCATGCATCCTTGTCGCTAAGCACAATAAAGACGCTCTTGAGAAGATCATGCTGGCTGTCGCCCACTTGAAGGCTAGAGATATCCGCCTGGTCGGGGTTGGGACCGTCGAGACCACCGAGTGCAGCCCTGCAAACGAACTGAAGTTGACCAAATCCGAGCTGGAATTGGCCATCCTGAACAACACCAATGCGCATTACCTGGGAGCCATCGAGTTCAGCCCTTCCATCAGCGTTCCGCGTGTCAACCAGGGCAACTTGATTAAGAACACATCGGCTGGCGTCGATTTGCTGCATGTTCTTCGCAGCCTTGGCGCTCCAGCTTCTCTCAAAAACAGATGAGCCTGTAAATCTCGTTCCTTAAAGATATAGATGTAATTGGCGGCAATTGCGCTCTGTCATGCCAAACTTTCCTTGGCGCTCGACTTCCGGATTTTGGGCCTTGACCTCCCTCTAAAGGGCGCAGGCAATCGGGCACGCCTGGCTGGCAGCACTAGGTGGACGACGTCTTGGAGAACAAAGAAACGGCAGCAGTAGAGATCGGGAAAAAACTGGCAGCGGATGCCAGAGAGCTTGTCGTGTTCACTCTTTCCGATTCTTCCGGAGAAACCGCCGAAGCGGTGGGGCGTGCTGCCCTCGTCCAGTTTCCACCCGGACGAGCCTCGATTTATCGGCTGCCGCAAGTGAAGAGTTGCCAGCAGCTTGCCGGGCTGGTGAGAGAGTGCGCAAATGGCCGTGCCGTTATTGCATACACTCTTGTGTTGCCAGAGTACAGAGAGACGCTGGAAGCCGAGGCGGCGAAATACAGCATTCCCACCGTCGATCTGCTCGGTCCACTTATTTCGCGCATTGCCAGCATCACGCAAACAGCACCACTTTCTCAGCCGGGTCGATTGCACTTGCTCGACGAGAGTTATTTCAAGCGCATCGAGGCTGTTGATTTTGCAATCAGGTTCGACGACGGCAAAAACCCGGACGGTATCAAGCAGGCCGACATTGTTCTTATTGGTGTTTCGCGAACGAGCAAAACTCCCAATTGCATGTACCTGGCGCACCACTATGGTCTGAAAGCGGCTAACGTGCCCCTTGTATATGGTGTCGATCCACCTCTGGCACTGTTTCAAATCAACCCGAAGAAAATCTTCGGACTGGCGATCGATCCATACTTGCTGCAAGAAATTCGCACCACAAGAGCGATTGTTCTCGGCATGCGCGGCGAGAATGACTACGCCGACCCGGATCGCATCAGACAAGAAGTTCGCTACGCCAAGAAAATATTCCGCGAGCTGAAGTGTCACGTCATCGACGTTTCTGCAAAAGCAATCGAAGAAACATCCAGCGAGATTTTCCTCCAGTTAAGACAGTGAGTTCCGGCAGGCGACTCACGTATCCGACCAGTCATCCAAGGTATCACTCCAGAGATCCAGCCAAACAAAACGTCCGACGAAATCAATAGGGAGAAAACAGACATGGTTAGCACCAAAGGACAGACAGTCGACTTGAAGCGAGTCTTCCTCTTCCCTGATGCCTACAAGGCACTCAATCACCTTGGCAGTCAGAAGATGCGCGAGACTCTCGGCGGAAAAGGAGCCGGTCTTGCGGAGATGACATCGTCCGGTGTGAATGTTCCTCCTGGTTTGACGATCACGACAAATGTGTGCCGCGAGTATTACGAGAACAACAAGAAAGTTCCGGACGGTCTTTTCGCCGACGTGATGGATGCCCTCAAGGACATCGAGTCCAAGGTAGACAGACGCCTGGGCGATCTTGAAAAACCGCTGCTTTTGTCCGTTCGCTCCGGCGCAAAATTCTCGATGCCCGGCATGATGGACACCATCTTGAATTTGGGTCTCAATGACAAAACGGTCGAGTCGCTTGCAAGACTGACCAACAATCCGCGCTTTGCTTACGACAGCTATCGCCGCTTCATCCAGATGTTCAGCAATGTTGTGCTCGATGTCCACAAGGACAAATTCGAAGATTTGCTCGAAGACATGAAAGACGAAATCGGCAAGTCGCAGGACACTGATTTGACCGCCGACGATTGGAAAAAACTGGTTGTCGAATACAAAGCACTGGTTAAGAAAGAGTCGGGCAGCGATTTTCCGCAAGACACAGCCAAGCAACTCGAAGGCGCTGTTGAAGCCGTTTTCCGCTCGTGGAACAACAGCCGCGCCATCTATTACCGTAACCTCAACAAGATCGATCACAATCTTGGCACCGCGGTCAACGTGCAAGCCATGGTGTTCGGAAACTTGAACGATGAATCCGGGACGGGTGTTTGCTTCACCCGCAATCCTTCGACTGGAGAGAAACTCCTCTATGGGGAGTATCTGGTGAACGCACAGGGCGAAGACGTGGTCGCCGGCACACGCACGCCCAAGAAAATCGCCGAGATGCAGAAGGAGATGCCCAAGGTATACGAAGAGCTTCTGGCGACAACGGCAAGACTCGAGAAGCACTATCTCGAGATGCAAGACATTGAATTCACCATTGAAAGCGGAAAGCTGTTCATTTTGCAAACAAGAACCGGCAAGCGCACGGCTGCCGCAGCGGTTAAAGTGGCAGTCGATATGGCCGAGGAAGGCATTATCTCGCAGGAGGAGGCTCTGACTCGTGTTGAGCCTATGCAATTGAATCAATTGCTTTTGCCGTCATTCATTCCCGCCGACAAGGAAAAGGCGAAAAAAGAAGGCCGCCTGATCGCCACCGGTTTGAACGCCAGCCCCGGCGCTGCAATCGGAAAAATCGTTTTCGATCCCGATCTAGTCGAAGCCGCAACACAAAAAGGCGACAAAGTAATTCTCGTCAGAATCGAAACCTGCCCGGATGATATTCACGGCATCGTTCCTTCTCAAGGGGTCGTCACCAGTCGCGGTGGTATGACCAGCCACGCCGCTGTAGTCGCCCGCGGCATGGGTAAGCCCTGTGTCGCCGGTTGCGAATCATTGAAGATAAACCTCGAAAAAGGTGAGATGCAGGTTGGCGGGAAAACCCTCAAGGCTGGAGACTTGATCTCAATCGACGGCTCGACTGGAGAAATCTTCGAGGGCCAGATTACAACACAAGATCCGAAATTCTCGGAAGAGTTCGGACGCTTGCTCATATGGGCCGATGAATAACGCGTTCTTAGAGTTCGGACAAACGCAGACACTCCGGAAGATGCTCGACTTGCTCGCGAATTCGGCGCCGAAGGCATCGGTCTTTGCCGGACGGAACATATGTTCATGGCGCACGACCGTCTGCCCGCTATGAAGGAAATGATCATCGCTTCTGATGTCGAGGAAAGAAAGGCTGCGCTGGCAAAACTTCTGCCGATGCAGATCGAAGACTTCAAAGGCATCTTCAAAGCGATGAAGGGCTTGCCGGTAACTATCCGCCTCCTCGATCCACCTCTGCACGAGTTCCTTCCCAAGCATGAAGAACTAGTGGAAGAAATTGCCAATCTTCGGGCCAAAGGCGTAAAAGGTGCCGAGCTTCGAGAGAAGGAGGTAATGCTCCAGAAGGTCAACGAGCTCAAGGAGTCGAACCCTATGCTCGGCTTCAGAGGCTGCCGTCTTGGACTTATCTATCCTGAGATCAACACCATGCAAGTGGAGGCAATCTTCACCGCTGCCATCGAAGTTCAGAAGGAAGGTCATGAAGTCTTCCCGGAAATCATGATCCCGCTCGTCGGTCATCCGAATGAATTGAAATTTGCCAGGCACCATTTGGAAGTGGTGGCAAAACAGGTCATGGACAAACTCAAGACCGAGATCAAATACAAGTTCGGAACCATGATCGAAGTGCCGCGCGCCTGCGTAGCCGCTGATCTGATTGCTGAACACGCCGAGTTCTTCAGCTTCGGGACCAACGACCTGACACAGATGACATTCGGCTATTCGCGAGATGACGCGGAAGGAAAATTCCTGCAGAAATATCTGGAAGGCGTCAGTGTTGATGGCACTCAGCAGAAAGTAATGCAAAGCAATCCGTTCGAGGTTCTCGATCGAGGCGGCGTCGGCAAACTGATGAAAATTGCCGTCGAGTACGGCTTGCAAACCAGAGCTGATTTGAAACTCGGCATCTGCGGCGAGCACGGCGGCGAACCTTCGTCAATCGCATTCGCGCACGAGATCGGACTGGCGTATGTAAGCTGCTCACCGTTCCGCGTCCCAGTCGCTCGACTGGCCGCCGCCCAAGCAACCGTAGCCGGCAAAGAGCGCGATAAATAATGTAGGGTAGACGCCATGCGTCGACCGGTTTTCTATGTCGCGAAACGCGCCTACCTGGGAGCGCCGGCGGCTCGCCGGCTGCGGGCAGAAAGAATGCCGCCCTTCTTACAGCTCAGGTGGAAGTTTTACTTCAGCGAAGCGTAGTGGCGCATTGCATGCGCCCTGAGTTATTTTGCCGAGGCAATTGCGGCTTCGATTTTCTCTTTCAGCTCCTGCGCTGATTGCAAGTTGTGGATTGCGATCTTTTTTACGCCGTGATGCACGCGCGGTTTTAGTTCCGGTTTCTTCAAATTCCTTGCCTCGTACTTTCCTGATTCTGTCAGGATAATCTCCATGTTGGTCCCATCTTTATGGGGTTTTGAGAGCACTACTCTATCCACATCCTTGAGCCATCCAAAGTGGACTGAAATTCCTGGTCGAACACGAATGAAGCGTTTGGTGGTGATTGCATCTACAACCTTATAAACCTTGCGAAACAGCAACAAGAAAACCAGCCATACCATCGCGAACAAAATAGCGTTTCCTAATGTCGGCGGCGAATGATGCTTAACGTAAATCTCCATAACTAAAATCATGATGACCACAACCATCAGCCACTTGGTCATAAGAATCATGCGCGGAACAGGATCCTCCAGGCGGGCGAAAAGCAGTTTCTCATCCGGCATCAACTCTTTGAGCACGACCGAAGAATGGAAATCGTCGATTTCGTCCTTCTTCTCTTCCGCTGTCACGAGAAATCTCCGCCCTGGTCTGCAGAATAGGTCTATCCAGATTGTAGACCAAAAAGCGATGAATCTAGTTGTAGATATCGCCAAATATGGCGTCTTCAATAAGTTCGAGGCATCTATACATTTAAGTC
>JAYRNY010001010.1:0-1644 GCA_041911975.1 bacterium
ATGGTTTCCCGATCAAGGTAAAACAGCGGATGGGAGATCAATTGGACATTGTGCTTGAGACTACGAATGTTCGCCCTGTATCGGTGCCGGCAAATTCCTTCCAGGTTCCAAAAGACTATCGGGAAACGAAGGATAAAGCAGTCATGTACTTCGCAGACGTCGGCGGGGGAATGAGCAAAACCGATATGGAGAGCTTTTTCCAACAACCGCTCAAATAGGTATCCTCGACAGTGAAAACGAATGCAGTCCGCTTGCTGGACAATTTAAAAATCGAATATGAATTGCGAGAGTATGAAGTTGACCCTGACGATCTGACCGCCGAAACAGTCGCGAAGAAAATCGACTTTCCGATTGATCAGGTCTTCAAGACTCTTGTAGTGCGAGGCGATAAAACCGGCGTGTGCCTCGGCGTTGTCCCCGGAAGCATGAGCCTTGATTTGAAAGCACTGGCGAAATTGAGCGGTAATTCCGATACGAAAGTGGTTCCTCTAAAAGAAGTAGAATCGTTGACCGGATATATACGCGGTGGCGTGACCGCACTGGCATGCAAGAAGCCTTATCCCGTCTATGCTGATGAAACAATGACGCTTTACGACAGAGTCTCTGTCTCTGCAGGAGTGCGCGGCACGCAAATATTGATCGCTCCTGATGATTATATCAAGGCTGTCAATGCCACCATTGGCGATATCTGCAAATCCGATGCATAACAGAGTTTCAATCTACTGAATTTTCTCATTCAAAGGTAACGACATGATCGTTGAGTACGATAAAACAAAACCGGAAGCATTCTATAAGATCTTGATTGGCAGCGTGCTGCCTCGCCCCATCGCCTGGGTTTCCACGATCAGCAAAGAGGGCGTACCCAATCTCGCTCCATTCTCGTTTTTCACTGTCGCAAGCTCTAATCCTCCAGTGCTCTGTTTTGCACCGGCGCTAAAATTCGAAGTGTATGAAGGAACACAGAAAGGTATTCCCAAAGACACGCTGAAGAACATCCAGGACACCGGCGAGTTTGTCGTCAACATAGTCAGTCGTGCGATTGCGGAGAAGATGAACCAGAGCAGCGGATCATATGCTCATGGAGTAAACGAATTCGAAAAGGCGGGATTGGCGACCGCGCCGTCAACTCACATCGCACCACCACGAGTCGCCGAGTCATTAATAAACTTCGAGTGCAAACTATTCCAGGTAATTTCCTTCGGCGAACATCCCGGCGCGGGTAATCTGGTATTAGGACGAATACAATGCGCACATTTGGACGACTCGGTTTATAAAAACGGTCGCGTAGACCTTGATGTTTTGCAGCCAATCGGGCGGCTTGCGGGTATGGAGTATTGCGCAGTAAAGGAACGCTTTGTAATGGTAAGACCGGAGGTTTAGTCAAGACCAACCCGCTATGAAAACCCTGACTATACATCCACAGGAAGTTGTCGCAGATGGCGGCTCCCTTCGCAAATCAGCAAAATTGGAGTTGACCGGCAGTCAGACAGCAGAACTGTTCTATCTGCTCAGCGCAGAACACTCTTCTCGCATCACAAATAGCGCTGATCCATTTCTAATAGCGTGCATTTTGATGGGAATGCGTAATCAGGCAAATATCATGGTGCGCGGCATTGTTTCGCCTTCACTGATGCGAAACCTGTA
>JAYRNY010001011.1:0-2898 GCA_041911975.1 bacterium
CGCCACTGTTCTCGTGGACGCGAGCCAAGCCCCCTGCCAAAAGCAGCACCACGAGCGCAGTCACTACAGATGCAATCGATTTTGCACCCGTACAAGAAGGCGGCGAACCCGCACGTGCAAACGAAAGAGAATCGATGGTAATGACACAGATTGCCGCGAGGGGCATTCGCAACCAGGATGTGCTGGCGGTCATGAAGTCCTTGCCCCGCCACGAGTTTGTCTCCGAGTCCATTAAAGACCATGCCTATGAGGACTGCGCGCTGCCTATCGGCAACGGGCAAACGATCTCTCAGCCCTACATAGTGGCTTTGATGACCGAGGCGCTCAGTCTGGATAAAAACTGCCGGGTGCTGGAGATCGGAACCGGCTGCGGATACCAGTCGGCGATATTGGCAGCAATGTGCCGGCAAGTCTATTCGATTGAGATTGTGGCTCATCTGGCGGATCAAACGCGCCAGAGGCTGGCACGTCTGGGCATCAACAATGTGGAGATCAGGACAGGCGATGGGTATCGAGGATGGCCGGAGGAGGCGCCCTTCGACCGAATCATCGTTACCGCAGCGCCAGACCACATCCCCGAACATTTGTTCGAACAATTGGTCGAAGGAGGAAGGCTGATTATCCCCGTGGGAGAGGGCACTCAAGAGCTTATGGTTTTCAAGCTCGACTCAGGAAAAATGCAGGCAAACCGCCTTATCCCCGTCAGATTCGTCCCGATGACAGGAGAAGCGATGGAACCTACCCGAAAAAGGTGGGGTTCCTAACATGCTTGGGTACCAATTTAATTGGCTCTCAATACTTTCAGCATATAGATTATCTATGTTATCTTTACAAGTCTAGGCAACTCGGATTTCAGTAACGGCGACCAATGGAAGGACAATATACTTCACCGTTCAGATGGCTTCTGGTTTTACCGGGAGGCGCTATCGGCTTTTCCATTGGGCAATTCCTCTTCAACGCCTGGAAAGATGCGGCTGCGGTAGTTCCCTTGCTCGGCTATCTGAACGGCGCGGCATGGGTGACAGGCGCCTGTATCTCGGCGCTGCTCTTTATCCTTTTCGGAACCAAAGCGGCTCCAACCCACAAATTGCCTACCGCCATCGTCCTCAGCCTTCTCACCGCGACCTGGAGCGGCGCCCTCCTGACCGTCAAACGCGAAGGCTTGATCGCCGCCTTCTTGCCGCCGGAAAGCGCTTACTCCCAGTACATCGTGCCGTGGGCATCGGTTTTGACCGTCATCCTAGCTGCTCTCCTGTGCATCGACCTGGCGCGCCGGGAAGCACGCTTCAATCTCACGGGATTGTCGGACTACTATTTCGAGCGCGAAGACGAGCAAGATGATCGTCCACATCACTTCCGAACACATGTCTACTCTGGTCACGACGAAGACGAACGCAGAGATCGCGACAGAGCGCGCCACGAAGAAGACGATGACGATACACCGCTGACGGTGCCCGATGTTTTCACTCCATCTCGCTCGATGAAAGAGCAAATGTTCATGGCATCGGATTTGGTGCTACTAGAGCGCGAGCTACTCAAGATCGAACCGTCAACCGACGCTTATGTTTCAGCACTGCGCCTCGGCATTGCAATCGAGAAAGACGAAGGATACCAAAACCTCGACGGCGAATTATTCTCCTTCTCTCAACTCATGCGCGACCTGGCAATGCGACTTTCAGTGCCGGACTCGAAAGACGAGCGCTGGCTGCAAATCGCAGGCGTCTTCCGCCAGTACGAAAAGGCGAGCGAAGGCGAGCGCAAACAAATGCTCGAGCAAGTTTCCAAAATGCTGGAAAACCCCACCATCGAAGTAAAAGCAGCACAAGAAGCAACAGCCGAAGGATAGGCTTCAGCTTTCTGCGACTATTTTTTGCTGCCGACTTTTTGCAGAGCATCCTCGTTCATGATCTCGACCGGCTCAATGGGGTTGCCGAGGTCGAAGTCGAAGACGCGAGAGTAGAAGTACAACTCGGCTTCCAATGCACGGGCGATGTTTTTTGCCTGGCGGAATCCGTGTTGTTCGCCTTCGAAAAGAACATATGAAACGGGAAGCTTCTTCGCTTTCAAAGCTTCGACCATTGCTTCCGACTGTGACAGAGGAACTACCTTGTCCTCAGTGCCTTGAAGGAAAATGATCGGGCAAGAGAGTTTGTCGGTGTGATGTATTGGAGAGCGAGCGGTGTAGATTTCTTTTTCCGCGGGATAGTCGCCAACCAATCTATCGAGATACCGTGATTCAAACTTGTGCGTATCGAGCGCGAGAGCTTCCAGATCGCTGACGCCAAAGTGGCTTGCACCGGCGCGGAAGACATCGCCGAATGTAAGAGCGCAAAGAGTCGTGTAACCGCCGGCGCTACCACCTGCAATCGCCATTCGATCTTTATCCACCAAACCTTTCTCGGCAAGATATCGTGCTGCGTTTTCACAATCTTGCATATCAACGATACCCCAGCTGCGTTTCAAACGCTCCCTGTATTCGCGCCCAAACCCGGTGCTTCCGCCATAGTTGACGTCCACGATGGCGAATCCGCGACTCGTCCAGTATTGAACTGAAAGACTGAGCACATTCGATGTTTGACCGGTAGGACCACCGTGACTGAAAACAATCAGAGGTGGCAGTTCGCCCGCGGGTGCTATGAAATCACCATTTTGCGGAGGATAGAAAAACGCGAAAGCGGTCTTATTGCCTTCTGTTTTAAACTCGATAGTTTGCGGCTTTGAGATGTATTTCTTTTCGACTTTCATTTCTGTTGTGGCACGTTCAGTTTTGAACGTATGCTCTTTCAAGTCGAAAGAAACAAGAGCAGTGAATGCGTCAGGTGCTCCGGCACTCATGGCCGCGTGCTTACTGCCTGCCTTTACGCCGCCAAACATTGTGTATGGCGAGTTGATGCGCAG
>JAYRNY010001012.1:0-4143 GCA_041911975.1 bacterium
AGAATGGAGACCCAGCCGGCTGCCATGTTGACTATGAAAAGCGGTACCGTGAAAGGCGAAACTCTGTCCGGTCCTTTTTCGTACAAAATGCGCAGCTGATCTTCGATCGACTGGAAACCACCTGCTGCCGAGCCGATCGCAACACCGACGCGCTCCGGATTCTCCTTGGACATGTCCAGATTTGCATCTTCAGCAGCCAATTTGGCGGCCGCAATCGCGTATTGGATGAATCGGTCGGTGCGGCGAGCTTGCTTGGGATCGAGAAATTTATTGACGTCGAAATCCGACATCTCTGCGGCAATCTTGCAGGGTCCCTGCAATTTCTCCGCAATGCGCGTCACCTTTTTGACGCCGGAGCGCCCATTGACAATGCCGTCCCAAAAAGGCGCTTTGCCAATGCCGACCGCGCAAACGGGTCCGATACCTGTGATTACGACTCGCTCTTTAGTCATGTCTCAATCGCATTCATGCCCAGTTGTCAACGAAGGCACAAGATGCGGACAAGCCCTGGGCGTTGCCCATGCTTGCGCCATCAAATCCGGTGCCTTGCCTGACTACGTTTATACGTGTTGAGCGATGTACTTAACAGCTTCGCCAACGGTGGTGATTTTTTCGGCGTCTTCGTCCGGAATTTCCATGCCGAACTCTTCTTCAAGAGCCATAACCAGCTCGACGGTATCGAGGGAATCAGCACCGAGGTCCTTCGTGAAGCTCGCTTCCATGGTGACTTCCTCAGCATTGACGTTGAGCTGAGCCACAGCAACCTTCTTGACTCGTTCGAAGGCTTCCTTCTCTTCCATGTGTCCTACAACCCCCTTAAATCAAATAGAAACGCACACGACACTAAGCGGCAATTCAACCAAAGGTTGTGTGCCAAGGGGACCTAGGATAGCACGTCGGCGATCCCCCGGCCACGGTTTTTTAGATTCGTTTACGTGCTGGAAAGACGCAAAGAAGCGAAGCTAAAACCGCGCCCCTGACACTGCCCGGACGGGCACTTTAGGTATACAAGCCGCCGTTGACTTCCATGACGGTACCCGTCACATAATCGGCCAGACCGGCGTAGAAGAGCACTGCACGAGCAATGTCATCGGGCGTGCCCATGCGGCCTGCCGGAATTTTCTCGACGAACGAGTTTATGATTTTTTCACCCAATGCCTTGGTCATATCGGTATCGATAAAGCCTGGTGCTACTGCATTGCAGGTGATGTTCCGCTTGGCGTATTCAAGCGCAATCGTTTTTGTAAAACCAATTAGTCCGGCCTTGGCGGCGGCGTAATTGACCTGACCAAAATTTCCATGAACGCCGGTAGTGGAAGCGATGTTAATGATGCGCCCGTAGCGTTGCTTGGACATAATCTTGAGCACCGGCTGGGTTACTTTGAAAGCGGAAGTCAGGTTGGTGTCGATTACCGCTTGCCAGTGCTCTTCGCTCATTTTAATAAAGAGATTGTCGCGGGTGATGCCGGCATTGTTGACGAGAATGTCAATCTGTCCGAATTTATCCATTGCCCCTTCCACCATCTTTTCGATGCTTTCAGTGTTGGTGACATTGGCCGGGCAGCTGACTGCCTGAAAACCTGCTTTGACAAGCTCCTCTGCAGTGTTGTCGGCAGTCTCTACATTGATGTCGTTGATGACAATCTTGGCGCCGTGCTGCGCCAGAACGGTGGCGATTGATTTGCCTATACCGCGTCCGGAGCCAGTAATGAGGGCCACTCTATCGGCCAGCAAGTACTTAAGTCCTTCCTTTTCAGGAGACACTGAAGCCGTCATCTAACTCTCCTCCATGTCAACAACTACAAATAAGAACTAAGGCCAGAGGTCGAGCAACTTTTCAGCTACTTCTTCCAGCCTCTCCCGATTGGCTATTTTGGCAAGCCAGCGCTCCGGAATCTGGGATGCTCCGTGATACGAACCAGCTAAAGCGCCCACGATGATGCCCAATGTATCGGTCTCACCGCCTGCGACTGCAGCATGGCATATAGCTTCTTCCAGGTTGTGCCTGAAGATGAGGAATATTCCTACTGCTGTCGGCACTAATTCATTCACTTCATGACCTATATTCAAAAGTGAATAAGGCAATTGGCAAGCAGGATTCATATAGTCAAGATCAGGTGCAACATCGTCCCACGCTTCAGCAAATCGTTTGTCGATCTTCTCTGCCAGCGTGTGTTCACGTTTGACATACTCGCGCACTTGTTCTTCGCTTTCCAGCTTGCCGCCGCGCAGGAAAAAGCCGACACTGTCAGCCGTAACAGCAGCCGCAGCGTAGACTCTTTTGTCCAGGTGGGTGAGCGAAGCTTGCTCTACTGCGGTATCAGCCACACGGCTGCCTTCATCGGTGTCCGGAAGACAACCGCAGGGATAAGCTCTGGAAGCGGCAGAAACGTGCAAGGCGCCGGCGCTTTTGTCAGGAGGCGCTACCCCGTCGGCCATGCGGCGCAATCCTTTTAGCAATTGCGCTCCGGGGCCGGAGGCAAGAAATGCCTGATCGGAAAGCAGAGCCACATACCTTTCTTTCAGGTCGTTGCGGTTGTATTTGCCGTTGGACGCCGAAAGAGAATCGGCTAATTCCATAGCCAGGAAGCACTCAGGCAGCCACTCGCCGGCTTTATGATCGGGCAGCACGCTGCGAGTCAGACCCGGTACGAAATCTCTGAGACTGGACCCGGCCGTGGCCAGGATTTCTTTGTGGTTGAGCCCGATGGAGCTACCGCCCAGCGAATTGCCGCAAGCAGCTGCAAGGATCACTCCTCTTATTTTGTCCTTCAGCTCGTCTCTGGAAATTTTTCCTTTCACCGATCCCGAAGAAGTCTGAGGTTTTTTCTCCACGTTATCGCCTCGAAATAGTTAGTAGACAGCAAAAAGAGGCACCTGTGCCTGATTGAGCCTCATCCTGAACAGGCCTGAGCCACAGCACACAATTATGACAGACAGCGATTTTAATGTCGGCGTGGGATTCTTACGCAAGCGACCGTAATTTCCCGAATATACACGCGGCAGGTCGGTGAGATAGTCTTAAGGAGTGAAAGGTCGCTGCCACCCGTAGCTGGAAAACGATGGCAGCAACTCTGATTAAGACCGATCATCCCTGGATAATCCCCAGAGAAGCCGCAAGCAATCCCTCTAAATTCCCGGGCAGGACAACCCCGGGGACTTGGTTTTGCAGGTCTTAAATCTCTCGTAACACTGGGTTACATCGGAAACGCTGGAGGTCTGTAAATGGGCGGTCAAACGTTAGGCGATCAAATGCTGGTCAACGCCACCGACGATTTGAATGGTGTGGTGAATCAAGGAAAACAAGTCGCTGACCAAGCACGCGAGAAATTGAGCCTTTCGTCGCAAATGCTCCAGGGAGCACTCCCGGAAGGGGCTACCAGTGTCCAGAAAGAAGACATCGGCACCCTCGAACGTTACGGGACCGTATACGGAAAAGGTTTACTCAGAACGCCCGAAGGTGTAGTCAACACCATCGGGCATTATTGGAATAATCCCGGCGAAGCAGCCGGCAAAGCGCTTTTTGCAGGCTCAATCGGTGTGGCAATGCGCACCTTCCTGCCCAAGACCGGCGCCGGACGCGCCGCAGTAGCTACCATCATGGGCGGCATGTTCCTGATGGACGGCGTCAAAGCCCTCGTGCACGGCGGCGAAGAAGCATCCGCCGCACAAAACCGCCAGGAATTGAATCAAGCCGCCACCAACTTCGGCAATCACATGGGCATGTTCGCCTTTGATGCTGCAGCAGGCGGCTATATCGGCATCAAGGCGGAGCGCCTCACCGGCAAGATCATGGAAAACCCGATCGGCTCAGCCAAGACAGTCGGCGGATGGGCGGACGGCATTGTAGGAAGATTCAGCAAATCGGCTCCAGCAGCCGAGTCAGGCCAAGCGGCCTCGGCGGCAAACACTTACGCTAACCGCATGGGTGCCTGGGCTGAAAGCAAAGAATTAGCGCCGAAATTTGCCGCCTGGGACAAGAAAGTAGAAAGATTCTGGACGAGCGACGAATCAAAAGTAGGCAATTTCCTCAATCGCACCACCGAAAAGGTCGACAACTGGGCATCCAAGTTCAAACCGAAAGAGGAGCCGGTAGCCAAAAATCCACTCGCCAATATCCCTGCCGAACAAGCCAAGGCTCTA
>JAYRNY010001013.1:0-4259 GCA_041911975.1 bacterium
AAAGCAAAGATTGCGCCTGTTTTTCTCAGACCGCTCTTCATTGTCTGTATGTCCGTCTTTGCTGCCATCCGGAGATTCTCAAGAGATGCGTCAATCTAGATCGATAAGCATAAGGCAAGCTGCCCTGCTTAGCAAAGATAGGAAAAGTCCGGTCTCTGTCATAAGGTCGAGACCGGACTTCATATTGCTTTTATAGCGTTTTGATCACTAAACGCCAGACTTAAACACTAAAGGACGAGCCGCATCCGCAGCTGCCTTTGGCTTGCGGATTCTTGATTACAAAGCCGCGGCCTTCCAGCCCGCTTTGATAATCGAGTACCGTGCCTTTAAGGTAAATGGAACTCTTCGGGTCGACGAAGACTTTGACGCCATGCATTTCGATGATGTTGTCTTTCTCGGCAGGATTGTCAAAACTCATGCCGTAAGACATACCGGAGCAACCGCCGCCTCGGATCTCGAGTCTGAGACCAGAATTGCCCGGCTCTTTTTCCAGGAGAGCTTTTACTTCCTGCGCAGCCGCCTCGGTGATTGTCACAATGGCAGGAGCCGTCGCTGTTTGTTCTGTCATAGTCAGATTCCTCAAGAATATTTCTCTTTCAAGGAGATGCTAGAAGCTTCCACTTGAGGCGGCGAATAAGGCCGCCAACGTAAATTTATCACATGACAACGCAAAGCGACCGTCAGGTAACGATATCTTAGGGTTAAGGAAGATAACTTATTGGAAATTGTCGAACATGATTTGCCCGAGTTCGCCTATCGTCTGGAAGGTTTCTTTGACTATGTCCATTTCCAGTGCGTTGAAATTTTGCGGTACTGACAGTGAAATGCCCGCATCTGTGCGCATGACCAGCTCGCTGAATTTGGAGTAATGCTCAAGTTTGAGCACTTTTTCCAGAACGCCGGGAAAGTGCACGAAGCGCTCTGCCCGTTCTCTGTTGTTGTAGGAAACCAGGAAATTAGACTTGATGCGCGGTTCATCAATCGGTTGCCCTTTGGATTCCAGCAAAAGCAGGCGGGCGAAAAACGAGTAAAGCCCGCGCGTCATGCGCGGATAAAGGGTCAAATTGAGGGCATCGGGGTCCAGCGGTTTGGGACCATCGCTCAAATCACCAATTTCGAGGAAGAAAGTAACTCCGAACGGAAAGCCCGCTCTAAAAGCCTCCAGCGTGACCGGAAAGCCCAATAGAGTGCCTTTTACGCAGACTTCCACTCGGTCCGTGTCGTCGACTACACGCCCTTCGATGAGGTTAGCGACAGCCTCCAATTTAGATGTTTGTACGGCCATTTATTTCCAGCTGTCCTGCCCGGATTGTGTGGTGCCGTCTCCGTTCGATTCTGCAGCAGGGCTCGGCTTCAAGTCCTTGTCTGCGCCCGGCGGTTGCACGAACATCTCCAGCTTTTTGTCTTCTCTTGTCTTTCTCCGGAAAAGAGGAAATTTAGGCCTTTGCCTTGCCTGCCCGTCATCAGCAGTTTTGTCGGCGGCGGATTTTTCTGCCGTAGTATTGCTCTTCTTTTCCACTGCTGCCACTGCGCCGCTTTCAGCGTTTCCTCGCTTGGGCTGTCCAGTCGAGGGAGGCACAATCGTCATTTCCACTTCTTTGGTGGCGGACTCGCGTGTGAATTCCGCCTCCTGCTCTTTCAACATCTTTTGAGCGTCTCTAAGGAAATCGGCATTGGGAGACAATTCTACTGATCTCTTCAAGAATACATTGGCCTGGGCCAAGTGTTTTGTCTTGTGCAAGATTCCGCCGATTCTATAGTAGGCATCGGCCATTTTAGGATTTGCTTCGATCGCTTTCATGTACTCGCTGAGGGCTGCTTTCTCGTCCTTCTCGGTCTCGAAAGCATTGCCCATGTTGTAGTAGGCAGAGGCAAAATTGGGATCGATTTCAATTGCTTTGGCCCATTTGTCTTTTGCTTCAGCCGCCTGACCACGGGCATAAAGCGCATTGCCCAGACCGTTCAAGGTGGTCGGCCGATCGGGTTTGAGGGCCAGAGCTTTGTTGAAAGCTTCGGCTGCTTTGGCGTAGCTCTTTTGCGCCAGATAGACGGCGCCCAGGTTACTGTAGGCTTCAGCCAGGCGACCGTCCGCTTCGATAGCTAGTTTGTATTCTTGAATGGCTTGATTGAGCGAGCCATTTTGGTGAAATTCAACGCCGCGATTGTAATGCTTGACCGCTTCGTCGGCGTAGCCCTTCTTCTTGGGTTTCTCGCCTTCGGCAGCTTCACCTTCCGCTACACTCTGCGTGTACAAAGAATTGAGACGGGCAAAACTTGCTGCCTGAGCCGGATTCATCGTGCCGAAGCCAAGGACGGACAGGCAAGAAATCAGCAAAACTATCTCAGGTACTGGTTTACGATGATCCGTCACAACGATTTAGATCCGGTTAATTCAGGTCCGCTGAGCCCGTTTGCAGGCACTGGGTTCATATTATAGCGGGAATGGCAAAAGCAAACCCGCTGTAGATGGAAGCTTGACGCAATTTGATAAGTTCGAAGACGACCATTCTGCAGGCGCCGTCAGCCAAAGGGCAGTCCAGGCACCGACAAATTGCTGAAAAATCTATATTCTGCAAGTCATACGTGAGCGTCCGCTCGCCGAATCCTGTCAAGCGGAGGGCTCTTTTCTGTCAACAAGGCTTTTTGCGAGCGCTCTCAGTCCCAGATTATATGACTCGGCACCAAATCCGGTGATGACACCAATGGCAATATCAGATAAATAAGTCTTGTGCCGGAATTCTTCGCGCGCATAAATGTTCGTCACATGCACTTCTACAAAGGGCATTGAAACGCCCAAAAGGGCGTCACGCAGTGCGATCGACGTGTGCCCGAAAGCGGCCGGATTGATCAAGATGCCGTCGATTTTTTCTTTGCCTGCTTTGTGAATTTCATCGATAAGAACTGCTTCGCTGTTTGATTGCAGAAAGCTGATCTCGCAAGCGAGCTCTGTGGCGATCGCCTTGAGATTGTTGTTGACGTCGTCCAGCGTAAACGAGCCGTAGAGAGCTTTTTCGCGTGTGCCGAATAAATTGAGGTTGGGGCCGTGGAGGACGAGAAGTTTCAATTTGAACCTGAATTTTCTAGTCTTGATCTTCGTCCATGCCGTCGAGAGAGCATAAAGACGCATTCAAGAAAGGATCGTTGCGCTGCAGGATTTGCTCGGAGCGAATCAGTCCGATGATTTGAGCGAGAAGATCTCGGGCCAGAAGCTGCTCTGCGCCGTGCTCTACTGACTTTGGCACAGTGAACATGGTGGCGGCCAGAAGCATGCGTGCTTCTACAGGCCCGACATCCTGCGATTGCAGTATCTCTGACAGGAGCTGCGGTTCTACTTTGTTTTCGAAAACAATCGATTTGCAATAAGTCAAAATGGACGGTTTCAATCCCTTGCTGCGATCGCCCGGCAGAGATGCTGCTGCCCGTATGAGATTGACCTTGTTGGAGACATCGCCCAGAGATTCCGCGCTGTCGACCAGGTTTCTAACTTGATTGGCTTTGGTGTTGAATTGCCGTCTCAGTTCGTTTTCGGCGACTTGCGCAACTGGTTTGGTGGCATTGTCGTAGCGTTTGTCATAGAAATCCTGGACTTGTTGACGTTTCAGCTCGACGCCGTAGGGCATGAGCTCGATGAAAATCGATTCCAGTCCCTCCAGCTGGGACTGCAGATACATCAATTCGTCCTGGGATACTGCGGGCAAAACTCTACTCCTTACTCTTCCTTGAAACGTCCTCTACTTGACAAAAGTGCCAGGCAAAAACAGGATACGCAAGAATAACACCCATAATATTAGATCTTTACACTCTTACTTTGGCAGTTTTCCATCAATTAAGTCAGCCGATAATGTCTTCTCTTTACGGTAGTTTTCAGCTTTTTACTCTTTGCAGTATGTTTTGTGCCACTTCATCGGTCGAAAGCCCGTCTGTTTGGACTGTCAGCTCGGCCCGTTCATAAACCGGCGTACGCTCCCGCTCGAGACTGCACAGTCTCATCCTTAACACATGTTCATCCGTGTCTCCGCTTTTCGACTTAAGAAGAGGCCTGTCATGGGTTGCCGCCAACCGCTTGACCAGCTCATCAATCGCGGTTTTTAGGTAGACTACTCGGCCCAGTTGCAAAAGGGTGTCCATATTGCCTGGCGTCATCGGCAATCCGCCGCCGCAACTCAATACGCATAGTTTCTTGTCGAAGTCCTGAAGAAGACCAGTCTCCAGATCTCTGAAGCGCTTTTCGCCGTCCTCGGCAAATATGCTCGCCACTG
>JAYRNY010001014.1:0-2373 GCA_041911975.1 bacterium
AGACCAAGGCCGCCCAAAACGGAGCCTTTCAAAATCGCAGTCACCAAGGTCAGGCCCCGAAATCAGAAGACAATATTTTAAAAGATGTGGTTCGAAAAGAAATGGTGAAGAAGCGCCCCAAAGCCTCTCACACTTTAACCAGTCATGACGGCACCGTAAGTTTACCGAAGCTCACCGCCTTAAAACCCCAGTTCCAATGGAATCGGGCTGGTGTTCCGAATCCGGGCCCCACCAGTCAAAGCGATGATCACCTCAAAAAGCTTCCCACTGCTGGCGAAACACTGCTGAGCTCTCGAGAGTTCGTCTATTACTCTTACTATTCAAGAATCAAAGAACGTCTGCGAATATATTGTGAACCTAAGGTCAGAGAAAAAATAAATCGTGTGCTCATGAGTGGGCGTCGAATTGCATCTGATGAAGATCGCGTGACCAAACTTGTGATCACACTGGACCGCGGTGGCCACTTGATTCGAGTGCAAATCTTGAGTCCATCAGGAATGAAGGATCTGGATGACGCTGGTATTGAGGCCTTCCAAGCCGCCGCCCCTTTCCCCAACCCACCAGCAGGCATTGTTGACCCTGACGGTACAATCAAAATCAGTTGGGAATTTATCCTGGAAGTCGCTTAACGGCGTTTCAGATTCTTTTCAGATTTGATAGTCAATACCCAAGGAATACTTTCGGCCCAAGTCTAAAACTCTAAATGTCAGTGGGGCCAGGCTCCTTACTTCCATTTGCACTCGGCTTCCGCTTTTGAACAGCTTTGAGGATTGATTCTGCACTCTGACTAGGTCGCCATTGAAGTTGATCAGAAGTTCGTTTCCGGCCAGAGTTTCCTCAACGACCGCCCAAACTTTTTGACCAATCCTCAAATCACTGACCATTGATTTCATGGGCGAGTAGGATCAATTTTCTTAAACACAACGGGTCTTACTGTGGGCGCATCTTGCAACCGGGAGCCAGCAAAAGTTTGACTGCTGTACACGATGGTCTTCATAGCCTGAGGTGGTGCGGGCTCTGCAGCGGCGACGGTCACCAGTTGAGAGTTTTGAATTTCCTCCTGGGCCTCTGAGTTCGAAGATTCAGTGGAAGGTGCACGGGTGGCGGAGTGATGGCTCTCTAAAGTGGCCGCAGCGTCTGCCAGAGACTCTTCTCTGATCACGTCGTCTTCAAGCCAGCTGGTCTCAGAAGCCACAAGATTTTTGCGATTCAGCTTCACAATGAGCTCGAGCTCGCCACGGGGGATGTCCACTTGAGTAGAAATCTCATCAACACTTTGCCCCAGGTTGGCGAGTTTTGCGGCCTTCAAATACTTCTGGGCATTTTGGCGCTCGATGATTTCTTCGTGAGGGATTTTTTCCTCAAAGAGACGAGCCACATTCTTAGACTTTTCAATGGATTCGTGAACTCGGTGCAAATGTCGCTCAACATTTTCGAGGGTGTCTTGAACATCTTGCTGTTTGGCTTCCAAGAGTTGAGTGAGTTGTTTTGAAGATGTCTCTGTGCGATCCATCAGATCTTCAATAATGGCGATCTTACTAGTCAGGAGTTGCAGGCCCCGACTCATCCTCACGTCGTCCTCCGTTTTCGCCTTGGATCTTTCGATCAATAAAACAGTAGCCAGTGCAATGAGCCCAATATCAAGGGCCACTTGTAACAATATGATGATCCCCATTTTTTAAACACTCCCCTCATGTCTATTTTATAGTGAGAGCCGGAGTTTTGGATAGCTAGGCCAGGGACCAGTTTTTAAGGGGACAAAGAGCAGGACTCACGGAGCTGCTCTTGGGGCCGATACAAAGACAGGCAACAATAACCTAAAGGAGAAAAGCCCATGACAAAGTTCAAACACTATAAGTACGGTCCCCACGCTTTCAAAACATATTTCAAACCCGCTGGCGACGGCTGGGAAGTGGGAATGACCTATCATGGAAGAAACTACTTCATGGGAAACTTCGTTTTCAAAAATGAAGCTACCCAATGGTGGAACTTCTTTAACAAAGAGATCAAATCCTTCTGCCATAAGTATCACTACACCAAAATGGCTTCATTCTCCTGGTACTGCACCTTCGTGGCCAACCACTTGTATAAATGCTACTACAGCTGGCTGGACAAACAGTTTTACAAACACCAGCACATGTTCAAGAAGGCTTATTCAAGAGACTACAAAAAGTTTATGAAGTTCAAACGCAAAGCCACGACCAAAGGTAAGAAATTTGAAAAGTTTTATCTGAAGGCTGTGTAAACAGCTATTCGGATTTGTAGCCAACTGGCCACGCCAGCTTGGCTGTCAACTTTGAACCCCTCTCAAGGCAACTTTAGAGGGGTTTTTATTTTGCTAGACCTTTCATTTCGGTTTTACAAATCTTGGCG
>JAYRNY010001015.1:0-2113 GCA_041911975.1 bacterium
AGTGCAGATTGACGAGCACTTCGACAAAGCCACGCCCGCGAAATTCCACAAGATCGGCAGTGTTCCGCAACGCATGCTTGGCTTGCAACTGTCTGCTCTTGATGCCTTCCATGAGCGCAACGCCGACATCATCATCCACCCGAATGTCGACGGAGTAAATCTGATCTCAACCAAGATCTCCGACGCCAAAAGGGCGATCGCCGCTGGAGAAGCCGCAACCAAAGAACAGTTGCCGGCAATCAAGCAAAAACTTTCGCAACTCGGCATAGCAGGATTGCAGCAAGCCCAATAGAATGAAATAGACTAGGCAGACTTAAACAGGCTCAGTAGATTTCAACAGTGAAAAAAATATTCGTAGCAGCTGCGATGTTGTCGTCAATATCTGGCGCCGCCAATGCCGCGGATAAGGCAGCGACGCTTCCTATCGATGGCTATTTGATCGCGGCGCGCCACCAGTTGCAAGCGCACAATTTCGCCGGCGCTTACGACTCTCTGGATGCATTTGCTAAAAAGTATCAGACTCTCAAGAAGGATGCTTCCGATACTGACAAGCTTGCTCACTCGACATTCGTCACCAAGTTTCAGAGTAAGGCGAAACTTTTGCAACTCGGTTGCGGATATGCCTTGGAGAAACCAAAACTAGTACTTGCACTTCCAAAGAGCGAAGTGAAAAACGATTACTGGCTAGCTATCGAGCGACGCCTCAATGGCAAGGATGGATTGAATTCCAAAGCCGACAGCGAAAAAACCAAAAGCGCAGAGTCCTTTGTGCCCTGGTGCCATTATGCTCTTGGAGTAAAGGCAATGAGCAGGAAGGACCTGAAAACAGCTGCGAAGGAATTCGAGGAAGTGAACAGCCCACTGTGCATGGATATGGAATTGAAGGTCTGTGCGCGCGTACTAAAAAACTACTGCGCCGAAAAGAAAAATTAGTAGCTCCACAATAGATTTGGTCGACTGAGGGCGTCGCCCCAGCGTTAATCAGCCCTCTGAGAGGGCGCCATTTACGACGCCCTTAAGAGATCAGAGAGAATCTTATCAATCCAAGACGGTTGGACTCGGCGTGACGTCGAGAGTCAATCCGCGCAGCGTCTTCAAAGTTACGCGACCATCTTTGGCAGTGTATTTCACCGAGCCGTCTCTTTCGACTGACACAGTGCCTTCAAAATACTTTGTTCCATCCTGATTTTTCCAAACAGGATTATCCAGACCCGTCTTTATAGGTGACTCGATTGTCCAGACGTCGGTGGCACCATTTGCACCAGTGATCTTCAGACGAATCGGATCGCCGGTCGTGGTGTTATACACGAATTCTGTTGTCGTTCCTCGCGTGTCAATAGTGCTGTGCACTCGTCGGCGTCCGTCTATCGTCATGAATTCATGCACTTGCGAACCATCCGGACGCTGAGTGATCATTGAATTTCTTTCCATCCAGTTGAGCCTGACTGAGCCATCAGCAAGATGCGTCGCCTCAACTCTCTGGCGGCGGCCATCTTCGTCGACAAAGTCCTGAGAAATGTCTCTGCGGGTGAGCTTGTTAAATTCACCATTGGGATGATGTTCCGTCCACTTCAACACTTGACTGTTTTTGTCGTATTCATATCTGGTCTTCACACCATTCGTGCCGACAAAATGCTCGAGTTCCGCTTTGCCGTTGTCGCGAGGATCCGTGATTGTTTCAGCGCCGCCTGAAGTCTTTCTCCAGAGCCGTTCATCGTCGCTTGGACGCCAGGTGCGATCTCCATTGACGTGTCTCATCACCGCATTGCCTGTGTTGTGATTCACATGCACTGTGCTGACTTTATCGGCCGGATTGCGTACAAGATTTTCAGGATTGTTCAAACTACCAGGATCAAGCGATTTAGATCCTTGTTTTGGCTTGAAAACATCCCAGGCAAAGTTCTTGCGCTCGCCATGCTCGATTATCGCGCCACCACCATCTTGCACCGTGTAGGAAGAAGGACTCGTGTCCTTACCATGATAAGTAAAATCCGTTGTCCTTCCGACAATCGTTACTTCAGAAGTAATGCGTCCGCGAGCATCGCGTTTTACGACGTCACCATCTCTGTGTTGCTCGATAAAATTGCCGGACCTGTCTCTCATGCACAATTGC
>JAYRNY010001016.1:0-4148 GCA_041911975.1 bacterium
CTTCTGCTTATGTAGGAACTGCGGTTCTCACGCTGGCTATTATCGGTTCGTTCCACACTCGCTCACCATGGCTGGTGCCTGTGGTTCTTCTGCTGGTCGTCGGAACTACGCTTTCACTTGGCCGCTACACTCCTCTCATGCCGTGGCTGGTGCACAACTTCAGCTCACTTTCAGTCTTTCGCTATCCTGTAAAACTTCTGGTCTTGCCGATAATGGCACTTTGTCTTTTGTCCGCTTTTGGAGTGCATGCCGCTAGAAACAATCAAGTCGGATTCAAGGCGTTAAGGAGCCTGGCTATTCTCTGGGTTGTAGTTTTGCTATCCGGGCTGGCAGTTGTTCTTTTTGGAAAATACTTGTTGACCGTACAATCGGTCAAACTGGGCATCAATTCTGAGATTGCAATTGCCATCGGCACGGCTGTTTTTCACGGTGGCGCTATCGGTATGACAATGGTAGCAATTTGTCTTTTGCGGCAGAAAAATCTTTTGGGCAGTTACGGATTCATTTTCTTTACCGGCTGCCTCCTGGCAATGGATCTGCTCAGCGTGCCAATGCGCTACCCACCGCTTTCTGCTCCGCAAGCATTTTTAGATGAAAAACCGGTGCTCGCTCGAATGTTGGAGAAACAGGTGGGTGATAAAGAAGAGAAGAACATTCGCCTGCTAAATCTGTACTACGATCCACTTTCAATTCCGCAGGTACTGTTTACCGGCGAGCCGGTTGAGCGCACTCTCAAATATTATCGATACTGCCGCGACTTGCTTGTGGCAAACAGCAATGTCGACTTCTCTGTCAACGAAGCTTACGGTTATGAAGGAGCCTTGACTGCCAAGTACAGGCATGTTGTCTTAGGCTTGATCAATGATGTGCGCAATGCCACGGGCGAAGAAGAATCGTCTGACAAAGATGCAAGGGCGATAAACGTCAGCATTTACAATGAGCGAATGCGCAGGTATCTTGCGGCTTCAGGAGTACAGTTTGTCGCCTGTCAGATTTGCCGCGACGGGGTCAAACAACCGAAGCTGGACAAAAACGATTTTGACATCGTTGACGAAAACGACACGATGAATCTTCGCTTGTACAAGGTGAAGCATCCAAAACCTAGATTGGAATTGGCAGATCGCTGGACATGGGCGAAAAGCAACGAGGAGGTTTATCGAGTTTTTGAGGCGGAACATATCAAAGAGACTAGCTTCGATGAACCGGTCATTGAAAAACTGGAAAAGGAAAAAACGAATTATCCGAAAGGATTCATCTCAAAGAATCCGCCAGCTCAATCGAATTGCCATCTACTGATCGACAAACCGGAATACATATCAATTTCAACAGACACGACTCATCCGTGCATGTTGATCTTGCGCGATCAGTTTCACCCAGGTTGGAAGGTGCTACTCGATTCAATTCCAGTGCCTGTATACAGAGCCAATGGATTTACGAGAGCTGTTTACATACCTGAAGGCGCGCATTCCGTTGAGTTCAATTACAAACCGGACAGTTTGAAGTACGGAATTAGAATTGCCTTTGCTGCACTTGCACTACTAGCCATGCTTGCCTTTCTGGCTTTTGCCCCGTCAGCCTGGCGCTTTGTAAAATGGACGGCTGGACAAAACTGAGTTGCAATGATGCTAGGATCATATTTACGCAAAGTTGATAAGAGACCTATTTAGTCTGGTTTGCCCTCTTAGTTCAGCTGGATAGAACACCGCCGTCCTAAGGCGGGTGTCGGGGGTTCGAATCCCTCAGAGGGTGCATATTGCAAAAGGGAAAGGCGATCCCCATGCCTTTCCCTTTTACTTTTTTGAACTGATCTCTCAATCAGTTCCGAAATTTGCAATTTTTGTCTCGATAGGCTAGTTCCTTTCTAGTTGTGGTGTGTTTGATTTGAAGAAAGGCTTTTGGGTCCCTCCTCTTTCTAGTCAGTGCAATACTCTTTTGTGGTCACGTCACAGCCGCTCTTGCTTGGTGTGAGAGCAAGATGACTATTTCTTCTTCGGGATAAACCTTTTCCTACGCTGTTTTAGCGCGCTTTCTACCGCCTTTGACCGGCGGAGTGTCGGCAAAAACGCCTTTCACTCTTTCGAGGACCTCTTCGTCCTCGTCTTCTTCGCCAGCTTCTTCATCGACATCATCGAAGTCATTGTCTCCGACATCAGCCTCTTTAAACTTGACTGCGCGAACAGATTCACCTTTGGAGAATGTCTTACCCATGTCTGTTTCACCTCCTGAAAAATCTGGCTGAGAACGTCTAGGAAAGGCGATTTGATCTGCATTGATTACAGGTGTGACTCTCGCTTGACCGTTTTTGTCGGTCCACCGGTCGAGCGTGAGTCTTCCTGTCGCGGTCACCTGCTGACCTTTGTCCAGATATTGTCCGGCTAGCTCAGCAAGGCGCCCCCAAGCGACAACGTTGTAGTAGTCGGCTGATTCACTTTCGTCCTTTTTAGCGTGGTTAACGGCTACAACGAGAGTAGTCTTAAGCTTTCCACTGGCAAGTTGCATTTGTTCGGGAGCCTTCACGAGATTTCCCACTATTGAAATATTGGCAAGACCCATAACTCTACCTCCGACGGGCTTTCGGCCCGCATTTGGGGTGCGACTCAATTGCAGTGGGGAGATGATTAAAAGTTAGCATGCCATACAGACGTATGTCAACTCTTGACTTTTTCTTGATATCCATACCCCGTCTTTTGGGCTTTTCCGCTCGATTGATAGCCCGGTGGCAGGGGTATGAATTTATTGCTGTATCGGTATCGTGAGGCACGGCCATGTGTGCAAGTGCCGGAGTTAAAACTCGTGATCCAAAGCTCCGCTGACTGGTTTCAACGGTATAGGTTTTGTCAGCCGCTCGGACAGGGCGGTATGGGTGTCATCTACCTGGCCGAAGATAAATCACACGGCAATGCGCAGTGCGTCGTAAAGCAGCTGATAAGTAAACCTAGTAATCCTGATGAGCAATTTGAAGCCGAAAGACTCTTTAAGAGAGAAGTAGAGATCCTTAGGCAACTAGATCACTCAGGTATCGTTCGCTTTTCTGATTTCCATGTCACCGATGACGGCAAATACTTTTTAGTAATGGATTATGTTCCAGGTAAGAACCTGGACAGCATCGTGCAGAACTATGGTCCTTTTGGCTCTGAGGCTACTGTTGAGATAGGCATTCAGTGTTGCGAGGTGCTCGAGTATCTGCACGAGAGAGACTATCCAATCATATATAGGGACCTAAAGCCCAGCAATTTGATGCTCACGCCTGAAGGTCAAATCGTATTTATCGATTTCGGCATTGCCCGTATGTTCATGCCGAAACAGGCAGCAACGAGAGTCGTTACAGCAGGCTACTCACCACCCGAGCAGTACTTTGGCCGTCCGGAAACACGCAGTGATTTATATGCGCTTGGCGCTACACTTGGACATTTGTGCACAGGTGTTCGGCCAAAGCCTTTGACAGTCAGTGCCCCGGGCATCACTCATCCGGACGTGGTTCCTGAACTCGACGATCTCATAAGAAGACTGACTGCGCACAATCCGGAAGACCGACCATTCAGCGCGCGCGAGATCCGGTACGAGCTATATAAGATCTACCATGGCATTCATCCCGACTTTGAAATTCCGGAAGAAGCACTGGCACCAATTCCTGCTGTCGCAATGCGCAAGGAAGGTCCGCCTACCAATCCCAATCTTCGTTCTGGCTTGAATTCCGACTCGAGCAAGCGCCCGGCCAACTGGCTGGATCGTGAGCCGCCCAAAGAAGATGACATGCAGAAAGTGACTCGCAAAGATGCAGAAAGATTCAATCCGGATATGCATGGTTCCGGTGCGCGCAAAGCCGGCGAGAGAATGACTCGTCCGGATGCAAAAGATTCCACATACCGAAGGCGCAATACACAAGCTCAACAGACAAGTTTCTGGGATAGGCTCAGACAGTTTTTCGGCAAATAGTAAGCGTATTTGCGCATATTAATTTCTCACCTCGCTCTTGCCGCGGAAGTTTGACCGTACACAGTCAAACTTCTACTGTTTCCCAGGAGTGCCAGGCAGTTAAAGGATTTTGCACCAGCAATATGTTGAGTATTGACAGAATTCTGGCACGGGCGTACGATAGTAAACGTAGAAACCACGATAAATATACATAAGTCGGATCGTAAAAGATA
>JAYRNY010001017.1:0-4224 GCA_041911975.1 bacterium
GCTCAATTGCGACCGACCTCGAGTTGCCCTTAGCAATCTGAAAGCCGAACATCGAATTGAAGATGCGCGGGTCGCCGAGTTCGCCGGAATAGACCGTTTCCATTGCGCGCACCATCGACTCTTCATAATGAAGGCGATAGGCGGTCATCAGTTTGGTAGAGTGCCGTTCGCTGGCTGCAATCAGTTCTTTGCATTCATCTGAGCTAATTGCCAATGGTTTTTCACAGATGACGTGCACGCCCGATTCGAGTGCGCGCAGAGCATACTCGTAATGGAGGAAATTGGGCAACGTAATGTAGAGCGCATCAATCGCATCGCTGCGCAGGCAATTGTCGAATTCTCTGTATGTCCAGCGCTTTGGCACATCGTAGTGTGCACCTAGCTGTGTGAGTTTGTCTCGATCTTGAGAAACCAAACCTACGAGTTCGGCATTATCAGTTTGTTGGAATGCGGGCAGAACACAGGCTTGTGCGAAATATCCCAGACCTACGACTGCAAAGCGCACCTTATCTCGTTCAAACTTTCTCTTCACAGCCTAGACTCGCGGGGGAGGGACAGCTAAAGACTAGTTGGGTGGATGGTTGGCCGTATTCGACAATAAAAATGCGGCTTCCTTGCCGAAGCGTCTTTCTAACGTGTGAGCATTCGGCGTCACGACGTATTCGGAAAGGGTTATGTTGGCTTCAATCGGCAGGTCGGCGTACAAGATGTCTTCTTCGACGCCTACATCAACGAGCCATTCGGCGAGTTCTTCAAACTCCTGGTCGCGTGCCGCAAGCATCGGGTAACCCGGAGAAACGAAGGATGCACAGAAAAATCCGTCCGACTCGAAGACCTTCAATTTTCCCGATATCAATTCTCTCTGCATGTTTCGTCTCTTTTCTGGGGATCTACAAACGCAAAAAAATTACTAGCCATTCCACAATAGCAAAACATTCAAACTCTAAACCGTCAACTGAAAGCGGCAGTAGAAGCGGCGTGCATGCATAGTTGAGCGTGTAGTGGATGCTCAAAGTATGTGGATGATATATAAGCGTTTTCTCTCCTGATGCAATGCCGAAAAATGCTCCGGATCGTCCGACATCATTCAAGCAAGCCTAACTCGCGGCGCTTTTTCTTGGACACTCCTTCCAGAACAAGATTGTAGGACTTAAGGAGATAGTCTTTTAGTTGCTTATCGTTTAAACCTGGCTGTTCGTAGTGCTGAATCCAGAGCAAGCCCCTTGATGCCAGATATGGTGCCGGCCGCAAACCTGGCTGTTCCTGTAGAACTTCGAAGGCCCAAGGGCTGACTTTAAACGTATAGGCTTCTTCGTCTTCTCCCTGGGCTCCAATTGCAAAAACCTTTTCCGCTACTTTCCAGACATGACAACCACCCCATTGCATTACATACGTGGTGCCGGGCAGGTTTTTGCAAAACTTGTTGAATTGGGCGAACTTCATTTGTTTTACCTGGGCCCATCACAGAGGGGCTTAAACCTGGGATCTCGTGATTCAAAGTAGTTACAATAACAGACCGTGCAGGAATTGCACATCATTTGGCAACGGGCGTCCGTTGCAGGCGCATTGGAGTTCAATTATGCAAATTTTTACCCCTGTAAAGTCCAGCAGAACTAATTTTGAGAAATACGAGGCTCTCATCAAGGACGCAATTGATGCAGTGCACAAGCGCGAGCATTACACGCCTTTCCCGGAGATGCCTTCTCCTGCGGATTATGGCGAGGGGGCGGAAGCTGCTCAGAAAGCTGCGTTTGAGGCACAACTGAATGCAAAGTTTGAACGCCTGCAGCAAGACTCGAACTCATGGCTGGAAAGTGATGAGGAAAGCCCATATACCGGGAAGTCTTTGAAGATCATCTATCCGGTCTTTACGGATGTGGAGGCTTATATCGCGGCCGCTCACAAAGCGGGTGAGAATTGGAAACTTGCAGATGCACAGACACGCGCCGGTCTTTTGGTAGAGACCCTGCAGCAATTGAAGTCTCATTTTTATGAGCTTGCCTTCGCGACGATGCACACGACAGGACAGTCGTACTTGATGAGCTTTCAGGCAAGTGGTCCCCACGCGGCCGACCGAGCGCTGGAATCTATCGCGCTTGGTTATGCGGAATTGACCAGATTTGCCGATCGAATTTCCTGGGAAAAACCTGCTGGAAAGTTCAATTTGAAAATGGAAAAATTCGGAATGAACGTCGGTCGTGGCTTGGCGCTGGCGATTGGCTGCAGCACATTCCCCACTTGGAATACTCTGCCGGGCTTGTACGCGAGTTTGATAACAGGCAATCCTGTAATCGTAAAGCCGCATCCTAAAGCGATTTATCCAATCGCGATTGTGGTTGGAGTGATTCAGAGTGTTTTGAAAGAGAATGGATTTGACCCCAACCTTGTTCTGCTGGCTTGCGATAAGTTAGATAACCAAATAACAAAAAAGCTCGCGGAACATCCGGCCGTCAAAATAATTGATTTCACCGGCAGCAACGCGTTCGGCAGCTATATCGAAAGCTTGCCCGGCAAAGTGGTATTCACGGAGAAAGCCGGTGTCAACAGCATCATCATTGACAGTATTGATGACCTCGATGCTATGGCGAAAAACATTGCATTCAGTATCAGTCTCTACAGCGGACAGATGTGTACGGCTCCGCAGAACATCTATGTTCCTGAATCGGGCATAGCTGTAAAAGATGGGCATGCATCGCTCGAACATATAGAGAAGGCGATTGTCGATCAGACTCGTGGACTGATCGATCATCCCAAGGCCGGACATGCTGTTGCCGGTGCCATTCAGAGCAAGGCAACGATGGAGCGTGTTCTGAGGGCTAAGGACATCGGCGGCAAAGTCTTACTCGAGAATAAGGGGATCAGTAATCCTGAATTTCCTGAGGCGCATACTCAAAGTCCGCTGATCATGGAATTGAGCAAAGACAAGCGCGATCTTGTCAAGGGAGAAATGTTCGGACCGATTGTATTCATCATTCCGACAAAAGACACGAATGAGAGTTTGGAACTTGCATCGAAAGCTGCACGCGAACATGGTGCTATCACATGCGGAGCCTACACAGAAGATTCGGCGCTGATGCAAAAGATTGCATTGACTATGGCGGATGCAGGAACAGCGGTGTCGTTCAATCTGACCGGCGGCATTTATGTCAACCAAAATGCTGGATTCTCCGATTTTCATGTCAGTGGAGGAAACCCAGCAGGCAATGCATCATTTACAAATCCGGAGTTCGTGGTGAAACGGTTTATCCGCGTCCAGTCACGGATTTTTGTGAAATAGCACTTGCATATTCCAGACTCTCATATCAATTTGGAAACAACAGAATCAGAGGAGACACCATGGTTAGTCTGAAAGAAGCTAAAGCCGTTATAGATGCAGCTGAGAAAAAAGCGGAAGAAATCGGTCAGCCGATGAATATTGCTGTAGCGGATGCTGGCGGTAATCTGGTTGCGCATGTTCGCATGGACGGTGCGTGGTTGGGAAGCATCGATATATCAATCAAAAAAGCATTCACTTCTCGTGCGTTCGACATTGCTACCAAAGATCTGTCTCAGTACTGCCAACCAGGGGCGGACTTCTATGGACTGAATACTTCGAACAACGGAAAGATCATGATCTTTGCAGGCGGCATTCCGCTTAAGCGTGATGGAAAAATCGTCGGTGCAGTCGGCGTCAGCGGTGGCTCAGGAGAACAAGATCATTCAGTTGCAGAAGCCGGAGCAGCTGCGTTTAAGTAATGACTTGCATAAATTGCTTTCGCGGTAACAGGATGAGACTGACAATGAGTTTCATCCTTGTTTTACTCATGTCGACGGCAACCTGGGCATATGCAGCCGACAATTTCAAAAAGCGAGTTGATTCCATGAAACGGATGCGAGATTTTCCAGCCCCTTCTGTTTGCGAGAATAAGGTAGAACCTGTGACAAACAAAACAAAAACGATAGTTGAGCGTCTCAGCCCTGGCGATGAATTGCAGACAGCATTGAAACGCATTGCTACAGAACACAAGCTCAGGGCCGGTGCCATCGTTTCTGCAGTTGGTTCGCTTCGTTGCGCTAGTTTGCGTTTTGCAGGAGCACATGAATTCACGACAATTGAAGGACCGCTCGAAGTTGTTTCAGCTACCGGGACGATTTCAGAGACGAGCATGCATGTTCATTTATCAGCATCGGACTCATCTGGAAAAACTGTTGGTGGACACATGATGCCAGGTTGCAAGGTTTACA
>JAYRNY010001018.1:0-1747 GCA_041911975.1 bacterium
GAATGCATCAGCGGCAAGTCGCCGTTTGCCGGGCAGCACGAATTTCACACAATGATTCGCCATGTCAAAGACAGGCCATCGCCATTACCAAAGGAATTGAAATTGCCGGAACAATTGGAAAAGGCAATTTACAGAGCAATTGAAAAAGAACCAGCAAATCGTTTCGACTCTGCCGAGCATATGCGCACATATCTTGCCGTTCTCGCGGAAAAAGTTTCCACTCACTGAGATTGCAAGCAGCGGGCACTATCACTCGTCTCTTGAAAGTTTTTCAAGAACCTGATGCAACTCATCATCAGTCAAACAGGAATGTGATTTCAATCTGTCCTTCAACCATCCGGAGAATTCACTGCGCTCTTCCTCTCGAACAAAGAACTGGCTCATTCCGCCTGTCATCCACGAAACGAGTTCAAACACATCGCAAAACGATACGCTGCTGTCCTTGTGCTTCTTTTCGGAATGATTGCAGGAGTGCGACATCAACCAGCGAGTAAACTCGGCAACCTCAGAAGGAGAAACTTCCGCTTCCTCCATACGTTTTTGCAGCCAGATCTGGAATTCTTCGGTTTCAGACTTTTGATTAAACATACACCCATCCTCTGCAGGAACATATTCCCGGTTCGTCTGAAATTTCGGGCACACGGGCAGATTGGCAATGACAGTTTTCGATTCGAATTTCTAACCCTAGAATTGAACTTTTTTTCGGCTCGATACGTCTTTAATATTGTGAGCCCCATCTGCCCAAGGGTAAATTATGAAGAGCAAAATCGCCTATATCTATGCCGCATCGTTAATGCTGACGGTCGGTCTTACCTGCCGTGAGGCTCAAGCCCAGCAGCCGGCGCCTGACTCTGCGCCAAGGCAACTGGCAAAAGACGAAGGTGAAAACCGCGAAAACAAACGCCAGCGCAGGCTTGAGAGATTCGACCTCAATCATGACGGAAAGCTTGACGATTCCGAACGCGAGAAGATGCGTGCCGCTCGTGAAGAGAAGCTCAAGCAAATGGGAATGGACGGAGGCAGACGCGCAAGAGGAGGTTTGGACGGCGCAGGCGGTCCTGGCGGACCCGGTGGACCCGGTGGTCCTGGTGGTCCAGGTGGTCCTAGTGGATTTAGCAATGACGGACCCGGCGGGCACCATGGCATGGGCGCAATGACCGACGAACAGCGCCAGGCGAGAAGAAAGAGAATGCTCGACCGGTTTGATGCAAATCATGATGGTAAGCTCGATGATTCAGAACGAGCACAATTGAGAGAGCAGATGGGCAAAATGGGCGGAGGTGCCGGCCGACATCACAGGCGCGGTGGTGATTGGGGAGGAGGAGGCGCTGCTCCCGGCGGTGGAGTTCCCGGCGGCGGCACGCCAGGTGGTGCACCTGGTGGCGGAGCTACTGGCGGACCTTCCAGATAGTCATCTTTGATTCGCCACAAAAGCTAAGAGCGCATGCATCTATGACTATTTGCCGTCAGCAGCGCCTAAAGCTACGTTTGCCTCATTATAAAGAACCTGCGCCAGATCCGGCTTTCCCTGTTTGCGATAAATGTCGACAAGGGTCATCATTGCTAGAAGCGACGAAGGATGATCGTTGGGCAGGATGGCTTTATACATCGCAATTGCCTGTTTGCAGGAATCTGCAGCAAGAGCAAGATCGTTTCTCTCAAGCAGAACTTTCGCCTTTTCGGCAAGCGCATCGGCACTAAATCTATTTTTCGCGCCCAGCGACTTCTCAAAAATTTCGAGGGCTGC
>JAYRNY010001019.1:0-1536 GCA_041911975.1 bacterium
AGCGATTGCTGGTTTTCTCAGAAGGACAAAACAAATCATTTGCAGACCCGAGCAAATCGTCATCGGCTCTGGAGTGCAAAGTGTCGTCTCGCCGGCATTCAACCTCCTGGTCAAACCTGATGATGTAATTGTCTGCGAGAATCCCGGCTTCTGGGGTGCGCGCGAGCAATTCCACAGCCTGGGCGCGGCGGTAATTCCGGTCTCCGTAGACGAGCACGGGTTGATGGTTGATTTGCTGAAAGACATTGACAGACCAGTGCAGTGGATCTACGTGGCGCCTTCCTGCCAGGAGCCGACCGGCGTAATGTTGTCGGAGAAAAGGCGCATCGCTCTTCTCGAATGGTGCAAACGCAATCAGTGCGCCATTCTCGAAGATGACTGGGACTGCGAGTTTCAATACGACGGGCAAGCCGCGCAGTCCTTGTTCGGCATGGACGACACGGGTTCCGTCATCTACTTCTACTCGTTCTGGCGCCTGCTTTATCCGCTCGTCTCAGTCAGTTTTCTTGTCATTCCAGAGCAGCTCATCGAAGTTTTTCAGAGCTACAAGTGCAGCTGGGACAGGCAATTTACGCTGGTTGAACATATGGTGCTGACAGAGATGCTCAATAAGAACGTAATTGAAACACACATGCGCGCCATGTGGAAGAGCCTGAGAAAACGCCGGCAAGCGCTTATCTTCGCGCTGAAAAAACAGTTCAAAGACGAAATTCAATTCGCGCATTCAACAAGCGGTATGCACGTCGTGCTCTCGCTCAATCCAAACTATTCAGAGCAATCAATTGTCGCGAGCGCTCAAAAAGCTGGACTGTCCTGCGCTTCTACACGCCCGTTCTACGCTCATTCGCCAAAACACAATGAATTCATGCTCCGCTTTTCCAATCACTCCGAGGAAGAGATGGAAGGACGCGTCAGCGCTTTTGCTGCAGAGTTGAGAAAGAAAGCGTCGGGCTGAGTTTATCGTCTTGCTCTTCGTCAATTTGCCTGTCAAAAGCCATGTCACGACGGGTATGTAGTCCTTGCTGAGTGGGGACTTGGTCCTGGAGGATTTGTGTGATGCGCCAATCACTGAAGAATGACGCGGCAATTCTGGCTTTCCTTTTTTCTCTAAGTGCGCCCGCCTCCGACGCCGCGCCGCAGGTCAGGGCTCCTGCCAAACCTGGCACTTCCGCGCAAACACCAAAAAAGGCTACGCCGGCGGCCAACACTGCCAGCGGGCCTCTCAAAGAAAATTTCATCGATACAGGTCCGTACATGGTTACCATGCAGAAACGAATCTCAGGAAATTATCACCCCCCGAAAACGATAAAGAAAGTCATCATCAAATGGCAAGTGCTTCCCAATGGAAGCATCTCTGGACTGAGAGTAGACAAATCCTCCGGAGATCCTGCCAACGACAAAGCAGCTCTGGACAGCGTCTCACTCAGCGCACCGTTTGACCCTCTGCCTGCCGGTGTACCGGCAATGCCGATTCAATACACGTTCGAAGACGTCATTCGCTCGGGTATGGAGCAAATTTCATACTCAGACCGCAAT
>JAYRNY010001020.1:0-3114 GCA_041911975.1 bacterium
CGGTATTGATATCATGAGCTATATCTGCAGCCCATGCAGTCGCACCGGAAATCATCTCTTTTCGCATCAGTCTCTGAGCTTGTTCTGCACGTTCTATTGCCATTCTAATTTGCTTTGCGATGCCCCATAATGTGACTGTGTCGTGTTCATCAAACTCGTTTTCGTCGTCACTTTCGAGGATAAGCACACCTAGTAGCTCTCGTGAGTCAGTTCTATTGAGAGTAATCGAAAACTGAGAGCGTGTAGAACTCCGTACCCTCCGATAAAGTGCATTAAATTGCTCAAGCTTCCTAACGGGCAGCTCAAAAACTGGAGTCTGAAGGTCTTCTTCATAGTCAAGCACAGTTATTACAGCAGATTCAGGGAACTCAACATTCCCCATGTTCACGGCAAGTTTCTTCTTTTGTTGCCTTGATCGCAATGCCAGATAGCCTGCCACCGATGTGTTGTCTAGAGGGACGCTATCGATCGAAGTCTCTGCATAATTCAAGTAGATCGTATTGGACGCAGGTGTAAAACGAAGTACATCGTCAGCCTCATCGTATAACAATACACACGGTGCTGTTTTGGGAAAGAGTTTCTTAAGCGACTGAAGCACGAGTTCTATTGTCTTATCGAAGTCAATCGTATTCCCAACGATTCTCGTGACTTCGACCTGCGCACGCCTATGCTTATTCTCTTGCTCTGCATTGTGGAGAAGCAGAGCATCATTAATCGCAGCAGCTACAATTTGCGACAAGATTATGAATAGAGTTTGCTCCTCTTCATTAAAAATATGCGGTCGTCGATAGTTGAAAAACATCGCACCAACTCGTCTATCAAGTGCTACTAACGGGAATGCCGCTACTGACACGATCCTTTCCGCTAGCGAGAAGAGACTTTGCCCAAACCTAACATGTTTATGAGCATCGGATTCAAACAGGGGTTGATCTTGATCCATTATCCAGTGAACCAAGCCACCACGGCTTGGTAGCTCTTGTTCAATCCTACTTCCGATAATGCCAAAGTGCTGTCCAAGCTGAAGTTCACCTGTACTCGGATCTGCATACCAGATAGTCAACGCTGAGAGTTCGGGTACAGCGCTCCTGATTGCACTACCGATTGCCGCCAAGGAAGTCTTTACCTCAATAGGCGCAGTAATAGCTTGTGCGGCATTGAGCACGGCCAACATCTGTCTTCTATGTCGACTGTTAGCGAGGATTAGTCCGACAATCGTAGCAAAACGCTCGAGAGTATTCTTGTGAGCCAGTGTAAGGGAGTGCGGACGTGGAGACTCTACTGTAATCACTCCTTCGACATGGCCATCTGGCGACATGATGACAGCATCAATCTCTGACTGTGCTTCAATGCCAGAACTCTTATAGCCTTCGTCGGCTGACACATCAATGACAAGTTCGCTCACGCCACTCTTGAGGGCCCGCCCACTGATGCCACGATAGATCGCTTCGTCGAACACCTGAGTATGTCCTATTTTTCCGTTCGGCAAGCGGAAATATCGATCCAAACGCAACGTTTCGACGTTTAAGTCGGGTTCGGTGAGCGAAACTAGCAGTGATACCGCAGTAAATGCACGAGGCAGGGCCAGCAACTGGTTGATTGCAACTAGTATTTTTGCAATCAGCTCTTGGTGTTGATAGCCGGAAGTTAACGCTTCATCGAGCATATCGCCTAGGGCGTGCAGTTCTTCGTCCCGTGCTCCAACTTCCTTAGCCTGTCGTATGGCAATGGCGGCCAAGCGGGCGAACAGTTCAGCCAGTTCAATTTCTGCAGCGGTGAATTCCATACGAACATCAAAAAAGTCTATATACAGTACGCCTCGCCGTCTCCTCCGCTGCATACCTAAGATTGGCACGGCAATGAAAGCCTTGATGCCCATCTGTTTCACAAAGTGATGTTCCGACAAACGTTGACTAGAGTAAGTGACCTGATGGTCTGCGATATCCGGTATCGCAACCGTAGTGCCCTGTTCAAATACCTTCTTTGTAAACCCTTCAGGGCCCGGCTCCCGGACTCTGTTGCGCACGCTTTCTTCGCCTGCAATACCCAAATGATCTCGATCAAACGCAAGCGGATCCTCAGTCGCAACAGGATAAATAACAACAAGATCAGCGCGCAGGAAATCCCGAATTGTTCCTGCGAGTGAATTTAGCAACTCTGTTAGAGTATGTGAGCCAGCCGTTGACAAAGCTTGGTGAGTAACATCTACCAGTTGCCTTAGGGTATTCCGATTCTCGATAAGCTTATGTATCAAGGCAACTTGATTGGTAAGTATGTCGTAGTATTTCAGTAATTCTGTCCGATGAGGCGCGCGAGTGAACGCCATGTCTAGTATTATGCCTCCAAGTACCTCAGTGCCAGCCTTTACAGGCACAATGGAGAAATCATGGGACCCAAAATCAGTTGCAAACTCCAGTGGCAACTCTTCATCGCTGTTAGAAGACACCACTTGGATAACATCACCGCTTCTGTAAACTTCGTCAAAGGCTGCTCTGGGTTCAAATAGGTGCATGGAGTGAGATTGCGCCCAAACTTCAATAGGTGTAGGAAGAATTCGATCTTCTACCAGAAGTTTTTGGTAGCCATCGAAATTCATTTCGGTACCAACATCGGCTTCCCATGCACGCTTGGCTTGTTCCTTGCTGAAATATCCGATTCCCAGATATGGGCGAATGAACCTTCCGTTCTGCTCAAAAAAGAACAAGACAGCGCGGTTGAACCCAAGTCCGTAGTGTGCAGTGCCTAAGGTCAATGTCGCATGCCACAGATAGCGGCCCCCATTCTGATATTCAGCCAGTAACATCAGCCTTTCGCCGGCAGTCTGCAAACTCTGAAGCTTTCCGAGTAACTCATTCCGTAATTCGTCTAGCCAAAAAGTGTGAATAAGGGCAGCCACTCGTTGAGCTATTTGGGTAAGCAGCACAAAATCACTGTCAGCAAATGCGTCTGATTTATCATCGTTTTCAAGTGCTATGACGCCAACCGAACTACTGGCAACTATTAACCGTACACCCATCCAAGACTTAGCTGGGAACCTGCCCACTTGCGGTATACCATGTGCCTTGCGAAACTCAGTTACATCCGCTGGTATCCAAATTCCGTTGGGAACGGACTGAC
>JAYRNY010001021.1:0-3275 GCA_041911975.1 bacterium
CAGACCGATAGTCGAAAAGCACTTCCAAACCGGCAGGGCCGAGAACCCAACCAGCCTCATTTAATCCAGGATAGCGTCCATGAACCATTCCACCGTTTATGCCCTCTGCTAAAACAATTGCTGCAAAACCGCGGCCATGATCCGTTCCTAAAGAACCGTTTTCATAGGAGCGGCGACCGAATTCGGTGATAACCAGGGTCGTCACGTTCTTCCGCCTCTCTGCCAAGTCTGCATCGAAAGCAGCAAGACCCTCGCTGAGTGTGCCCATCAAGGAAGCCTGAAGCCCCTCGACTGAACCTTGCACAAAGTGGGTGTCCCAACCATCGAGATCCACACAGGCAACTTCCAGCCCTACGCGCGCTTTGATCAGACGCGCGATTTCCCGCAAACCGCGAGCAAAACCGCTGTCAGGATACTCCGCTCCTCTAGAGGGCTTGTATTCAACAGCACGCAATGTTTCCACTCTCTTTAAAAGATTGAGCGTGTCCATCCCTGGACCAGAAAGCAGACCGACTTCCGCGCCGTACAAATCTGTCAGAGCTTTAGCAGCAAGCGCCGGGTTTTCCGACGGTGCCTTGATTCTGATCTCATCGATCGAATAGATCGCGCTGGCGCCGGGAGCACCACGAAGAGATTCAGGAAGAAATGGTCCTATTGAAACAGCCGACAAAGGCGTGAGGTTGTTTCCAAACCTCGCGCGCAGATAACGAGCCAGCCAGCCTCCGCCAGATGTTTTCTTGTAGGCATCGCCGTGATCCATTTGGTCTTGCGTCTCGAAGTGAGAGCCGGTCGGATTGTCGGTACCAACGGCCTGCACGATTGCCAAACGGTCTTCTTTGAAGATCGGCAACATTGGTGAGAGTTTTGGATGCAGAGCATAAAAATCGTCGAGCTTGAGGGAAGCGTCCTTGCCTTTACCACTTTTGGGATGCGGAATGGAAATAGTCGGGCGAATTTTGTAGTAGGTGTCATCAGCATAGGGGACAAACATGTTGAGCGTGTCGGCACCACCGCGCAAGAAAATGCATACCAGCGTTTTGTCGCTCGCAGCACTCAACGTATCGGAGCGCAGTGCCAGCCTTCTCAAAAATTGTCTTCTTGATTGCGTTGGCATTGCACTTACACCTTTTGAAAGGCAGGAGAAGAAAGAATCAATCCGACAAGTTCTTGGCGTGCTTTTTCGTCTTTGAAATCACTTCTGGAAACATACTCCTCAAATGCTCTGGTTTCTTGAGTGCTCGGACGACGACCCGTCAGGTATGCGAATAAAACATCGGGAGAGTTCTTAATTGTCGCAAGGTCTTCCAAACCAACTGCACTGCAAAGTGTCTCAAGTGAAACATTGGCAGATTTGATTGAGTTTGAACAAAGCGCAAATGCGAAGTTCCATCGCCATAGAAGTGTCCCGAGCCAGGGATTTGCTTCGGTCGGATAGCCATCGGGCGTCGGATATTGAAACGGACCATGTCCCATCCGCGTCAAATACTCAAGCACTTCGTCTCCCGCCATGGTATCGGCGCCAGTGGCACGGAAACAACTAACTACATATTGAAACGGCCGTTTCAATTTCGAACCGGCGGATTGTTTAAACTCCTCGGAATAGAGAATCTCGCGCAGCATAGGTTTGATCTGTCCACTATTGTCGGAAAAGCACTTAGCGACTCTTTCTACGAGCGCTTGCGGCGGCTCTTCAGAGACGAAATGTTTTACCAGTTTCTTGGCAATGTACCTGGCGGTCGATGGATGATTGCAGGCAATATCCACAACTGTTTCAACGTCCTTTTCACCACCACCTGCGGGGATCTTTTTGCCAAGAACAATTTTCTCACCATCATCGTGAAGACTGGCATCGAAAAAGGCTCTCCCTCGTTTCGAGCCGCTTTCCAAACGCCATCCGGTCAGGCAGCGAGCAGCTTCGTAAACATCTTTTTGCGTGTACCCACCGTCGACTCCCAGTGTATGCAGCTCCAAGAGTTCTCGCGCATAGTTCTCATTAGGAATTCCATGGGGACCTTCTTTCTTATTCTCCTTTCCGTCCAAATAGACCAACATGGCCGGTGATGTGGCGGAGGCGAGGACAAGATCTCGAAAGCGCCCGAGCGCGTTTTTTCTGATCACCAACTTGTCGTCAGTACCCTTCAGGTAAATGCAGTCGCCTTTTTCGATGTAGATATTGAAGTGGTCGCTGAAAAACTCGACCATAGACTCCAACAATTGCCGCTTGCTGTACACGCTTCTCATGACGTGATAACGGCAAAGGTCTTTGCGCAGGGCCTCGCGTTTGAACTCATAACAGGTGGCGGGGTCGAGAAACACGCTTTCGAAACGCCGGGAGCGATAATCGCAAAGACCATCGTCGATTTTTTCCGGCTCGAGCTGTTCCTCTACCCAGGCCTTCGTGCCTTGCTTTCGAATATACTCAACGTCTCCCGGCCAGGGTCCAAAACCGGCGCGCGATATAAGGTGAAACGCCGGATCGATCTTCGCTCCATCTGTTACCGCCACTTTCTCCGGAATTCCGCCGCCAAGGCGATCTGCGACATAGCCATTCAAGTTGCTGCAGCCAGCAAGAGGCAGCGCACAGCCAAGCAGTCCGCTTAAAGCCAAAAACTCTCTTCTTGTCATTTCGCCGGTCATTTAGTGGCACCAGTCGATAATTTCTTCATCCCGCCGCGCCAATCACTTCGTCGGCATCAGAAGTGGTTTTTTTCGGCTCGTTGACGTGCTCAGTTATGATGAATGCGCCTCGCGTTTTTCTGCCCGCGATCAATCTGTTTGTCAACGCGCCGGCACCAATCAGCAACGAGAACGGCAATACGCAAAACCACCCGAGAAATGGAAACACGAATGACAGCACCAGCACTGTGCCACCGCGTACAGTACGCTTCCATGGGCGGTCGGCGTCGACTGGCGAAGGCAGTCTTCGACCGATCATCGTCGCCAATCCTGCCACGCCTACATTGGCGAAGAAGAGGAAGCCCCCCAATACCAAGAACGTAGCAATATCCAGGAACGGGTTTTTCTTGCCGCCAAGCGCGGCAACCGCAAAGAACCCAATCACCCCAATCGGCAGTCCGATGAAAAATGGTTTTACCAGACTCTTTTCCAGATAATCAGCGATGTTCTCTACCTGCCTGGGATAGAGCCCGCGAGCCAGCAACCAGATAGCAGGAAATGCCAGCGCGATGCCGACAATTATGAGAAACCACATGATCACATCGGCTACAAGCATGACTGGCACCTGTGAGGATAAGACTGTGATTGAGAATACCGGG
>JAYRNY010001022.1:0-7077 GCA_041911975.1 bacterium
AGTCATGCTGTCGGAAGAAACAGCGATGGGCAGCTATCCCTTAGAGTCGGTGCGAATGATGGATCGAATCGCCTATCAGGCAGAGGCGACCATGACCTCTCGCATTGTCGAGCATGAGCTGCATACCGCATCACAGGCGGTGGCACACGCAGCCGTAGCGATGGCTCTCGATATGGATGCCAGAGTGGTAGCAACATTTACCAAAACCGGCTCCACAGCCAGGTTGGTTTCCCAGTTCCGTCCGCCGGTTTCAATCATCGCTCTTACTCAACACGAGTATGTTTACCGACAACTATCGCTGCTCTGGGGCACGACCCCTTTGATGCTGACGGAAGTAAGCGATTCCGAATCCACCCTGGCGCTTGTGGAAGACACGCTTTTGAAACGCGGTCTCGTCTCGCCCAAGGATAATGTAATCATCACCGGCGGTCTGCCTATTGCCGCTCGCGGTGCTGCAAATTTCGTCAAACTGTCGACCATCAATCCGAAAAAGCAAACCCGCAATTTCGAATTCAAAGGCATTTGATTCAGAACTACCTGCCCAGCTTTTTGTTTATCTCGGCAATCGCAGCCTGGAATTGAAGGTCAGAATCGGTTTCCGGCTCTGCAAATTTGCCGTTCTGAATTACGCGATCCGGTTTTATCCCTATGCGGTTTTTGGCTGCATCACCTATCCAATCTCCATTCGGTGTAAAGAAGCGGAAATTGGTCACTTGCACGCGGCTGCCGGCCGGCTGATCGAGGAACACCGTCTGCCCGATGCCCTTGCCGAATGTGGACGTGCCGACCAGCGTAGCCTCGCCGTTTTGCTGCAGGGCGGCGGCGAAGATCTCAGCGGCGGAAGCCGTATCGCCGTTCACAAGAACGACAGCAGGTTTGTCTACCAGGTCTGCCAGTCTCAGGTCGCGCTTCTCGTTTACTCGCCCGTCCGGAGCTATACTCCTTTGTACGAGTTCCCATTCATCGAGCGTGTAGGATGTGTTGTCGTAGCTGGCAGGACCAGCAGGATTGTCGTCTTGGCGCCGTTGTCTGGTCGTCAAAAGCGTACCGTTTCCGACGATCATAGAAGCAGACTGCAATGCTTGATCGACTGCGCCGCCGAGATTGCCGCGCACGTCGAAAACAAATCCATCCACGTTAGGATAGCGCTTGATGGCATTTTGCAATTCGTAAGATTCGTCATCTTGCATGAAGTCGCGGATGCGAATGTAAGCAATGTTTGTACCAGGAATTTTTCTGTCCACAACCGCAGGCACATCGACCGCGCTCTGGGCAAGGGTTATGTCGAGCTTCTTGCCGCCTCTGACTACGGTGATGTTGTGTGTCTTTTCCGACTGCAAAAGCGCGAATGCTTCTTCCGGCTTCTTGGACGTCAGATCGACACCATCTACAGTGGCAATATAATCGCCTTTCTGAACGCCCATTTTTGCAGCCGAGCTGTTAGGAATCACTTCAATGACTTTCAGCGAGCCGGTCTCTTTCGCCCTTTCCGGATCCACTGCTGTTACTTCCAATCCAATTCCTTTGCCAGAGCCTTTCATCAGGCGGTCCATCTGCCTTACTTGCGTGGGATTGAGCACCCTGGTGAAAACATCTTCAGTGCGCGACAACTCTTGATTGACGAAGCGAATAGCATCGGAGGGATTCTTGATCTGGCAGTTGTACTTGTTCTTCAATGCAGCCAGATCGCCCAGGGGCGTCGGGTCGTAGACGTTTCTCCAGGCTTTGTCGATGAGCGCGTTGTATTCCTTGGAAACCGGGCAAGCATCATGATTTGCGGAGCCGCCCCGGTCCTTCGCCTGGACGTCAGCTTCGCCTGTTTTTTCCTGAGCGCCGCCCTGCGACTGGCCACCCTGGCCGGCGACCGGTCTTGCCTCTCTTTGCTGGCGAGCAAAGCTCTGAGTCTCTTCCACGGTCGGCAAAAGATCGGCTGCTTCGTGCTGCTGCGCGCAATCCTGCGACTCCAGGTCGTCTCTATAGGCTATGTTCAGGGAATTCGGTAAATCTGGTCGACTCATTCCGGCAACAAGATGCCTCGATGGCTATTAACGTGAAGTGATCAGATATTAGATCTGTCACTAGCGCCTGCCTATCGTGTAAATACGCTCGTTTTTTGTACTTTTGTGTTTATTTAGTTAACCGGCTTGTTTGACCAGGTAGCCGCAAACGGGGTCGTCTTGCAGCATATATTTCTCCCGCGTTACCTTTACGCCCAGCAACGTCTCCATGAGCTGGGGCTCGAGAGCACAAAGCTGGCGGTATTTATTAGCCAGGTCATGAAGAGCACAATGGCGCTGAAAAATGAAGAAATTTCCGTCCGGAAGCCTCTCCCACTCGGTCATGTAGCCGTCTTCCGAGAAGATTTTCGCCACTTCCTGCACTCTTTCTTCGAGCGATTTGCCTTCCACACGGGCAAGGAGCCTGGTGGCGCGCTTCTCATTGCGCCGTTCGAGGAGCTTCATAACGCCTTTGTGTCCCGACTCTTCTAAAACCATATCGAGGAGTTCGACCGCCAGGGTCTGCATTCCCGAGGGAAAAAGAGACTCGGCTTTTTCGGACAGGCTGTACTTATACGTCGGCCGGCCGCGGGACTGCTTAACCATGCGCGAGCGAACCAGCCCTTCCTGCATGAGTCCAGAGATGTGGCGCCTGACTGCCATTGAGGTGATATTCAGCACATCGCAAAGCTCACCAATGGTCATCTCACCGTGACGCTTCAGATAAAGAAGCACGGCTTGCTGAGTGGTCTCTGGAGTTCCGGATAGTGGCTGAGTGATCATCTGTAAGTAGTGTAACTGTGTCGCAACAATGCCTTTCCTAGATTGCCTGTATCTCAGCTACCCCAAATTTCCAGGCAGGATGAGAGTCAGGCAGGTCCCAAACAGCCATTTGAGCTTACAAAAACTATCCTTAAGGCCGGTTGGGGTTTGGTAGATTTTTGATACTATTATATCTATAAAAGCCAACTAGCCGAAACTTTGATATGTTTAAGGTGCCTTCTCAAGGAGCATCTTATCTAAAAAGGATAGGATATATATCCCGAGAAAAAGGCCCTCAGGGCTTAGATTCAGAACCAAAGAGAGAGAAAAATGGCAGCACGTGAGTCCAAAGAGCCCCTCCTGAAAATTGAAGACCTCTGGGTCTCAGTCGAGGGCAAAGACATCCTCAAAGGTGTCAACCTCACCATCAATCCCGGTGAAGTTCACGCCATCATGGGTCGAAACGGCTCCGGCAAATCGACTCTCTCATACACGCTCATGGGTCATCCGCGCTATCACATAAATCGCGGCTCGATCATCTTCAAGGGTGAAGAGATTGGCGATCTGCCGCCGGACGAAAGAGCAAAGAAGGGCTTGGCTCTGGCATTTCAATATCCAGTCGCCATTCCCGGCGTTTCCGTTTCCAATTTCCTGCGCGCATCAGTAAAGGCTGTGCGCGGCAAAGAAATTCCGGTCAAAGAGTTTCGTCAAGAACTGAAAGCGCAAATGGCGCTCTTGGAAGTGAAAGACGAGTTTCTTTCCCGTTATATCAACGACGGCTTCTCGGGCGGCGAGAAGAAGCGTCTCGAAATTCTGCAAATGACTCTTCTCAAGCCGGCTCTGGCTGTGCTGGACGAAACCGACTCCGGGCTCGATATCGATGCGCTCAAAGTGGTTTCCACAGGAATCAACACTCTGGCCACTAAAGAAACCGCGGTCCTTCTCATCACTCACTATCAGCGCATTCTTAATTATGTAAAACCGGATTTTGTCCACGTTTTCCAGAACGGTCAGATTATAAAAACCGGCGGCAGCGAGCTTTCCGAAGAGCTCGAGGAACGCGGATATGACTGGGTAACACAAGAACTTACACCCTCGGGCATCGCTTAGCCTGAAGGAGGCAACCATGGCAGCCGAACTTAGACAACCACAAGAAACCGGAACAGACCAATTTGGCGACATCCGCTCGATTGCGTCCGACTACAAATATGGTTTCAAGGACAAAGAAAACTACGTTTTCAAATCCGGTCGCGGATTGACCGAAGAGATCGTCCGCAATATCTCGGCGATGAAAAACGAGCCGGAGTGGATGCTCAAGTTCCGCCTGCGCGCGCTGGACATTTTCCGCAAGAAGCCGATGCCCACCTGGGGTAATTGCAAGCTGCTCGCAGACATCGACTTCGACAACATCTTCTATTACATCAAGCCATCCGAAAAGGGACAGAAGAACTGGGACGAAGTGCCCGAAGGCATCAAGCAGACCTTCGATCGCCTGGGCATCCCGGAAGCCGAGCGCAAATTCCTGGCCGGCGTCACCGCTCAATATGAATCGGAAGTTGTATATCACTCCATTCGAGAAGACCTTGAAAAGCAAGGCGTGATCTTCCTTGATATGGACTCCGGTTTGCGCGAGCACGAAAGCATCGTGCGCGAGCATTTCGCCACGGTAATTCCGTCTGCAGACAATAAATTCGCCGCATTGAACTCGGCGGTTTGGTCTGGAGGCAGCTTCATATGGGTGCCTTCCGGCGTCAAAGTGGAAATTCCTTTGCAAGCCTATTTCCGCATCAACGCGGAAAACATGGGACAGTTCGAGCGCACTCTCATCATCGCCGAGCCGGGCAGCTACGTACACTACATCGAAGGTTGCACGGCACCTGTGTATTCGACCGACTCGCTGCACTCTGCAGTTGTTGAGCTAATCGCCAAGAAGGGCGCTCACATTCGCTACACGACCATTCAAAACTGGTCGAAGAACGTCTACAACCTGGTCACCAAGCGCGCTGTCGCCCACGAAGACGCCAAAGTTGAGTGGATCGACGGCAACCTGGGATCTAAATTGACCATGAAGTATCCGGCTATTTATCTGGTCGGGCAGCGCGCGCACGGCGAAGTGCTGTCAGTTGCTCTATCAGGCAGCGACCAACACCAGGATGCCGGCGCCAAAATAATCCATGCCGCACCGAACACCTCCTCGACCATCGTTTCGAAATCTATTTCGAAAGATGGCGGCCGCTCTTCTTATCGCGGTTTGATCAAGGTTTATCCGGAAGCGAAAAATTCCAAGTCCTCAGTACGTTGCGATGCGCTCCTGCTTGACGAAGCATCCCGCTCCGACACTTATCCGACCATGGAAGTGGACGAAAAGGAAGTTACGATCGAGCACGAAGCGACCGTTTCGAAAGTCGGCGAAGAGCAGCTCTTCTACTTGATGAGCCGCGGTCTGACTGAAGCGGAAGCAAAAGCGATGATCGTCAACGGTTTCTTTGAGCCCTTCACTAAAGAACTTCCTCTGGAATACGCTGTTGAACTCAACAGGCTCATCCAGCTCGAAATGGAAGGATCCGTAGGTTAGTCATGGGGATCCAAGACTGAGGCCAGCCATGCACAAACATGGCGGGAAGCTACGCGATTATGCGTGACAACCAGGCAAGAAGACAGACAAAAAAGCAGCAAGATTCCCGGTGGGTAAAACGGTGAAAACGATAGCTAAAGAGCGAGTAGACGAAATAACCAAACAGACGGCCGAGCCGAACTGGCTGAAAGACAGCCGTTTGAAAGCATTCGAGTCTTACTTGAAGATACCCACTCCGTCCAACCGCGACGAGAACTGGCGCCGCACCGAAGTGGATGCACTGGATCTGAGCACTCTCAATGTGGTCGTCAGCGACAGCAAAGAGAAGAAATCAAGCAAGGAACCAGCGGTGATTGCAAACGCGCTTTCGCACCTGGGCGAAAACCTTCCCTACATCTACACGACGCCGCAAAGCGTTGAGATTGGAAACGCTGACAGCGAACTGCTTTCCAAAGGCGTGATTTTCTGCTCGTTGAAAACAGCACTGGCTCAGCATGCCGATCTTCTGACTAAGTATCTGGCACCGGAAAACCTTCCTTCGCCTGATTTTGCCAACAACGACAAGTTCTATTTGATGAATCAGTCGCTTTTTAATTGCGGCGCCTTTCTCTATGTGCCGAAAAACGTCCAACTGGAAAGCCCTGTTGTGAACGTACTTTCCAGCGGCGAAGAAAATTCCATCGCCCTTTTCCCTCGCATCATAATCATCGTCGAGCAAGGCGCCAAGGCGGAGTTCGTAAATCTCTCGACGGCTGCCAAAAACAATAATCAGTCGGACGCACTCTCGCTCGTTAATTCATCGATTGAAACTTACGTAAGTGCCAATGCCAGCCTTTCATACCTAGACGTGTCCGATTTCAGCGCCAGCACTTTTGCCGTCTCTCGCGTCTACAATGAAGTAAGACGCGACGGCTCCCTGCACGCTTCCACAGTCGCTCTGGGCGGCTGGCAGATTAAATCCGATATTCAAACCAACCTCAAAGAGCCCGGCGCCAAGGGCGATATCCGGGGAGTCGTCCTGGGCGCAGGCAGCGAGAAATACAGTTTTAACACCATCCAGGATCACGTCGCTCCCGACACCGGCTCGACGATCAATTTCCGGGTAGCCCTGAAGGACAGCTCATCGTCCGCTTATTTGGGCACCATTCGAGTAAGCAAGCAAGGCCAACGCACCGACTCTTATCAAAGCAACAAGAATCTGCTGCTAGGTTCAAACGCTCACGCCGATTCGATTCCCAAATTGGAAATTCTGGCCGATGACGTCAAATGCTCGCACGGCGCTACTGTCGGGCCAGCAGACAAAGAGCAAATCTTCTATTTGATGAGCCGTGGGCTCAGCAATCTGGAAGCCGAAGAACTGATCGTCACAGGCTTTTTCCGTCAGGTAGTTCAATCATGTCCGGTGGACGGAGCGGGAGATTGGATAAACAGTCTGGTGGCAGACAAGATTCACAGCTAATTTTCGGGAGCAAAGCTCAGATGACAGTCGATTTTGTAAAAGTGGCAAACAAAGCGGATATTCCGCTTGGCGCTGCGCGCGTTTTTACCGCTTTCGAAACAGAGCTGGCCATCTGTAATGTCGAAGGAGAGTACTACGCCATTGCCGATTTGTGCACGCACGATGGAGCTCCGCTTGGCGAAGGTGAGCTTATCAACAATCAAATAGAGTGTCCCCGCCACGGCGCCCGGTTTGACGTAATAACCGGCAAGGCGCTGTGTCTTCCTGCGATTTTGCCGGTGCCG
>JAYRNY010001023.1:0-5127 GCA_041911975.1 bacterium
CGATCACAATCAAGCTGAAAAGAACCAATGTCCTGGCACGATGAACCGATATCTCTTTCCACCTATCGGTTACAAAGCAAAGAAGGCAACCAAGAATAGTCGAGAAGGTCGACATCTCTACAGACAACTTGATTGCATGCAATGCCATGCGATTTCCGGTCTTGGGGGAGAACTGGGACCACCGCTGGATGGAATAGGAGCGTACAGAGGGAAAACCTGGCTCAAATCGCATCTCAGCGATCCGGAAGGACATACCGCGAACTTTCCGACAATATTGAAAAACAGAAGCAATATAATGCCTCACCCCGGCCTCAGTTCCGAACAAGCGGAGCAGATTGCCGACTATCTTTTGACGCTTCCTGAGCCAAAAGGCGGATTCTCGATCACGCATCACAAAGTGAAAATTCAACACCGTCCAATTTCCAAAGATTGGCAACCGCAAGAATCAAGTTCTGCATCGGTGAGAGGAAGAGAGCTGTTTTTCGGTTTGCATTGTGCAAGCTGCCACTCTATGGATGGCTCAAAAGACAAGTTCGGACCTGATCTGGCTGGAATTGGTTCGCGCATGGACGAGAAAGATCTGCATGAAATTCTCACTGGCTCAGTGAATTCCCCTGTGATGAAAAAACAGGCTAAGAGTCTTTCCGAAGCCGAAGTTTCGGATATCCAGGCTTTTCTCCTCACCTTGCCCAAGCAAGCCAAGTAATCTCATGGGACTTGATTTGTATGTCGGCTCGCTGACCCGTTACTTCTGCGGTAACTGGGACACTTTATTGCAACAGCAGTGCCGCAAGAAAGGAACGCCATACTCGAGAGAGAGCGAAGGAAAGGTAAGCGTAAAACAGAAATCGCGAGAGCAAGTCCATCCCGGAGTTGTCGATTGGAAAAATGGAATCCTGGCGAAAGTGAACGGGTCCGCTCCGTCATCAATTGATTGGGACGAATCAGAAAAAGCACCCTACTTTACCGACCAACTCTACTTTCAGGGTCACTCTTCTCTACTTCTGTGGGCGGCATATTCGGAACACCCCGGGCTTGCTCGACCAAAAGCCATCGTCGAAGACTTTGAGGAAGACGAAGCCTACTCACTTTGCACAGATGCTGATTCGAAAACGGAATTTCCACATCTCTTGAAACAGACAGCATGCTGGCTCCCGGCCGAGTTTGATCAACCGTTTGAGACCATGGATCTATGCGAGGCCGAATTGGGCTTTGGATCAGCAAACAAACTTTTGGACGAGCTGACCATTCTAAATCTAAAAACATGGAAGGCTGACAAACCCACAATTGAACGATGGCGTCGCCTCGGACTCGGTCAGTCAGCGACTCTGGAAGAAGCCGCAAGATATGCGCTTTCTGTGTTTCTTCCATTAACGGAGAAAGCAATCTTAAACAAGCTCGTCATGCGCCTCGATTGGTAATCGTAGGGGCGCATTGCATGCGCCCGCTCTTCGGATGGCGTGTCGGCGGCTCGCCGACACCGGGCGGCATTCTTGCCGCCCCTCTACAGGCAAGGGGGGAAGCATCGTGACTATTCACGAACCTTTTGCGGACCTAACTCCAGATTAGCGCCGTTCATTTCCTCCGGCGCTTGCTCAATCATGGGCACATCACTCCCGGCTTCACTGTTTCGCCCCATCCTTTGACCATTTGGTTCTGGATACTCTGTTCTCGTCTGAGCTGCGTGATGGTCCGGCGCCATTCTAAATCTATCGCGTAGGTCTGAGGCTGCACCAATTTGGATTCTCACGTAGCGCCAGAGAAGAAGCAAGCTAATGAGGCCTACACCCGTCCCAGCAACGCACAGTAGTAACGATGGCATGTACCGCATGTGCCCTGTCATTTCCGGCGATATCGCATACTCGCTCTTATCCAAGCTGTTTCTAAATACCGAAAGTGTGCCCAGCTTCATCAGATCACGCTGAACATTCTCCGCATCTTTCAGTCTCATCGAATAGAAAGCATCTTCGATCTCACGACCGCCATCGACGCTCATCCGCACAATCAATTTTTTTCTAACCTTTTCTCCAGGATCTCTGACTATTTCTGTGCTGAGCACATGCGCTGTACATTTTGACCAGTGTTTGGCATCGACATACTTGTCCCAATCAGCGCGTGTATGCGTGAAAAACAAGATGGCTGTGGGGATGGCAATCGCTATGATGGCAAAAGTGCCAATGTCCAGTAATAGTAACCGTTTTTGCTTCCATTGTGGCGAGTCCGATTGCATACGAAGGATCTCCATGGAGCTTCTCCCAATGTACGCATTTTCAGGGGTGTCGAGCCCTTTTTTAATGCGACTTTAAGTATGCGGCCATAATTCAGACTAGTCGACCCTGTCGAAGAAGCGACCCTTTGAATAGAGCAGCCATTCAGCATGGCTAGGAGGCCACTTTGCCTCTCCTCTGGCAGAATACTTCTCTTCACTGCTCATGTCTGAAAAACTGTTCCACTTACTTCTTGCGGCGATGATCTCCTGCAATAGCGCGGGAATGTTCATTTCATAGCTTCGTGGCTCCCAGCGAACATCAATCTCGTTGATGTTTTTATTCACATCCAAATCAACCTTTGCGCGGCGGCAAACTATAGGCACTGGTGAAATGAGATCTCCCGCTGCAATCTCTGTAGCAAGCACGCGAACAACTCGCAAATCGCTTGCGCGAAAGCGCTGTCCTGCAGGTATCAAGCGAGTAGTTCGCACAACCGTGACCATGCGCGTCAGCATCGGATCGGGAGGTGGCTGGTAGGGAATCAGACCAAAAATACAGGACTCAATGATGAAACCAACCAGCACAAAAAATATCCACAAGTATGTAGCATAAAATCGCACGAGTTCGTTTTTCGATCTAACCACATAACGAGCAACTATCACTCCAATAAAACCCGGAATCAGCACGTCGATCGCAAATGCAATCGTCGCCAGAAGTGCTTTTGGTGCGGACGAAAACACCTGCGTTAGCAGACCGAATATTCTTTCCGCAGAATTGAATGGACGCCATCGAGTCCAAAAGGCAAATCCAACAGGGACAACGAATGCCATTACAAGAAGAATCAGCTCCGTATACTGATCGCGACGAGCGGAGTTTAGAAAGGCAGGGTCGCGCAAAGAAAGATCCTGCGGCTGTTCTACAGGCGAAGTTTTCTCATCAGTAGTTTCTTCTTCCATTAGGTACACTCCGCGTGGGCGAGCAGTATTCGCTTCCCTCACGGGGCGGACTGCAGGAAGCCCATACACTAGTAATCAATTGGAATAAGTCGATGCATGGCATTGCCACTATGATTTCGGAGGCACGAGCATGTAGCCGACACGATGAATAGTGCGAATGATTGATTCTCTTCCTTCTTCATCAATCTTGTTGCGCAGACGCATTACATGCAGACGCACTGTATCCGGTGCAGCGTCAGAGCTGGCGGTCCAGACGCGATCCATGATTGCTTCCGCATTGAACGGTTGATTCGGATGCCGCATGAGAAACTCCAAAAGCGAATATTCTTTCGGCTGAAGATCGACTTCCTTTTCGTTGAGCGTCACTTTTCTACTTACAGGATCGAGCGAAAGATTTCCCGCAGTCAGAACTGTTTTGTTGACGCTGCCACTTCGCCGCAGTAGCGCTCGCAAACGCGCGGAAAGTTCCACCACATCAAACGGTTTTGTCAGATAGTCATCGGCGCCCGAGTCCAGCCCCTCGGCTTTCTCGGTGATTTCCTTCTTGCCCGTCAGCATAAGAATGGGCGTCGTTCCGCCCTCGTCGCGAAAACGCTGACAAACCTCCACACCCGCCATTCCTGGTAAGTCCCAGTCCAATATGACAACGTCATATTTATAGAACTGAAGGCGCTCGAGTCCATCGGTGCCCTTATAGACCGCCTCGGTGGCGTACTTTTCGCCGTTCAGCCAATCTACAATTAAGGCTGAAAGCTGTTTATCATCTTCGACAATGAGAACTTTGGCCATTAAGAAATCCGATAAAGTCCAGGCATAACATATTAACAGACTGGAAATAGGCGAATTATGACCCGCGAAAAACGCTCGGGAAACAAAAGCAGAAAGTCGAATCAGGCTTGCCGAGCTATTTTGCCCTTTTTGTCTCGTAGGTTCCGGAAGGACGAATGTAGGATGGGGCCGACTGAGTGAGCCACTGCTTCGCGTTGCCGTCATGCTTCAAGTACGCATCAAGAAATGCAGTCGAGACTCTTTCGGTAATCTCCTGAAATTTCTCGTCCGCAGGTCGCGCCATCAAGCGTTTCCTTCCTCCAAAAACACCATGGTCAGCTCCATTCAAAATGATCAAATACTGATCGCTCTTGGAGATATTGTCGAAGGCTGTCCGCCGCTCTTCAGGCTTTGTATCGTTGACAGGAGACGAATCCTCAGTGCCTGTGAAATGCATTCCAGGAATAGTGATTGCACCGTAAACTTGCATTGGATCCTGCCCCCTGCGGGGCGGCGTCGGGCTGAGATAGATCGCAGCTTTGATCCGTCGATCACCGCTGGAAAAGCCGTTTTTCTCTCTGGCAAAAAAACGTTGGCCGCTGGCGGTGAGTGCTGTCCATGAACCGTACGAGTGACCTGCAATGGCAATCTCATTGAGGTCTAGTTTTCCTTTCAAATGCGAATCACTCGAGTTTAATCTCTCCAGCTGGTCCAGAACGAAATGAACGTCATTGCCTCGATTTACCGCATGCATTGGATTGGCGAGAGTCTCTCGAAACTTGCCCATGAGCGCACTTCTATCAGTAGTCTTAGGATCGAACGAGGGTCTCCAGAAGGATTCGTCGCTGCCCGGATGCTGAATGAATACACATATGTACCCGTGCTCCGCCCAATAATTTCCCAAATAAGTGGCCGCCTCTCTGGAGCCTCCCAGTCCATGAGAAAAAATAACCACCGGCAACGGCTTTGAAAGATCAGGTGGCACATACAGTTTGACGGGGAGCACTCGACTGCGTGTTTGATCTTTCCAGTCCTGATAGTCGACAGTAGGTGGCAAATTTCCTGGCCAAGCCGGAGTTGCACAGAGCTGCGCCAGATTCAACGCAGTAATAATAAGTATAGTTTTTATGATTTCGGGGGGACGCACAGCAGAACCTCGCAAGCGCTAATAGCGTATACACGCCGAACAAGAA
>JAYRNY010001024.1:0-7444 GCA_041911975.1 bacterium
CAACCTTTTTTGACGCTCCGAAAGACTTCAAGAAAGTCGAGTCGCAAGAGAAGATCATGGGCATGGCTCCGGCGGCTAAAGACTTTGAAGATCTGATGTTTAATGAACCCGTCCTGAAAAAATGACCAGCTTCATTGTGGCCGGTGCCGGTGCAAGTCAGAGGGCCGGTTCTAACCTGGCTATATAGATTTGATCAGTTCACGCGTGCTTTTACCTGAGTTTCAACAATTTCTCTCCGGCAGGTATTGTCGCGCGCGCGTAAGTACTGATACGAACGAAGTGTATTTTCGATTCCCTCTGCTTCAATGAATTTGTAAGACACCCTCACAAAACAAGAGCGACAAGCAGAGCTTTTCCTCCGGCAACTATGTTGTGCGGAGCTTTTCGTCTCGGATTCTCATAATTTTCCTGGAGTTTCGAATGAAAAAACAAAATTCAATCTGGCAGCGTAGACTTCCGATGTTCTACTCTCGTACCTCTCGCTGGCAGCGTTTCCACGCGCAAGCAGCGAGAACGGCGCCGGGCGAGAACGGGAGGGCAACCCCGTGGGCACCACGCTTTTCGTAATTCTTGTTGCCCTCTCAGGCCTTGTGCTTGGGGCGGTCGCGATTTTCGTCAATCGCATCATTCACATCCGTTGCCTGAAAGGTCCTCTGGCCGACATGGGCGCCGCTCTGCCACCGCTTGGCGTAATCGGTGTTGTGATGGGTATGGTGTTGGGATATCTCAATAACCATTCCCTTCTCAGTGCCATCGTAGGCGGTGTTGTCGGTATGTTCGTTCCCACCGTCTTCATGTTCGCACTGATCGCCGTGCTGCTTGTATTCAAGCTGCTCGGCATTGCCAGCCAGAAGATAAAGGACCTGGCAGACCGCATCACCAACAAAAATCACAGGAGTTAAAGCAAGGAGCAAATATGATCAGAATTACTGTGTACACAGTGCCTGGGCGCCCCGTTTTCGATGTTTCTCTAGATACCACGACCGAGCAAGTGCGCGAGATCGTTCTCAAGCGCTGGGGCTGGATCGGCATGTATCAAACGCACAGCTGGGGCGGCGAAATCATCTGAATTGCCTGGTCGATGCCATCGCTTTTTGCCTCGGAGTGCTTCATCTATGTTCTTCCGGCAATGAGCCTCAGGTGCGAAGGAACGCATCTAATGAGCGGACACGGATGTCCGCCGGGGCTCGGGGCCAGGTTGTTTTTCTAGGAGATGTAGATACGATGGCAAGTAGTAAATGCGCTCCATGAAAGCACATTTAGTGGTGCTATGCCGAAAACAACTTTCCTAGGGCGTGAAGATCATCTGCTGAACTACAGAGACAACATTTGCCTGCGGCAGTTGTTTTGCGAAGAGCCGAACAATCATTTCCGTCTTGTCTTCTGCCATTGCTGAGAAATCAATGATGAACTCAGGAGCGTAGTTGTCTTTGCTGCTGCAGAAGTGATAGTTGATGCAGAGAGGCAATCCCGCTGTCGCAGCCGCTTGCAAAATCTGATCGCGGCTCCACTGATTGTCGAAGCGCACCAAAATTTGAGCGCCTGCATGTGATGCAAAAATTTCAGCCTTTCTGTCAAAACTCTGCTTGAGCGCGAATATCAGCATCTGTCTGCGGCGGCGAAGAATCTTCCAGGCATTGCGAATGTGCTTTTCGAGGAAACCTTCATTGATGAAATCAGCCAGTGCCAGATGTTCAACGACAGGAGTGATCGCCAGTCCCGGGCAAGCGGAATGGAAGTTTTCCAAAAACCGGTCCGGAACGATCAAGAACTCCAGATTGACCAGAGGGTGGAGAAGTCCAGTCAATGAGCGGTGGTAGATCACCGAGCTGGAGCGATCTTGCATGAACAGCGAAGGGCTGCTTTTGTCCGTGTATTGAAACTCAGAGCCGGTCGCATTTTCGATGATGGTTGCCGAGTTTATGCGAGCCCACTCGATCAGCTCATAGCGTCTGGCGTCCGAAAGTGTGATGCCGCTGGGGCGGCTTCCTGTCGGTGTTACGTACAGCCATTGCAATTCGCCATTGGCCGTTCCCATCGCGTCTATGCGCGCTCCGGCGCCGTCTATCGACAGCTCACTGATCTGTGCGCCGAAATTTTGAAAAAGCTCGAAAGCTGCTGAACCTTTGTTTTCGCAAGCTAATCCCATATTGGCGGTCATTTTTGCAATGCAGTGCAGGGCGCGCGCCGTTCCCGTGAAGACAATTATGTTTCCCGGAAAGCAGAGAATTCCCTCAGTGCGCCTGAGGAATCCACGGATAGCTTGCTTTAGCACATAGAGATCTTGAGCTTTTACTTCTGATTGACACTCAGGTGTCGTCAGCTTTGTGTACTGAAGGGCTAAACATCGTTGCCATTCGCGCATGGGCAAAAGCTCGAGAGGCAGTGTTCCGGATAGTTTTGCAGGCTTGTCTTCTAGTTGAGGTTCAAATGAAATAGGCTGGCTGTCCGTGTACGTATGTGCCACGAATGTGGCTTGCCCTTTTCTTCCGTTTAGATATCCGCGTGCAATCAGCTCGTCGAAAGCACGCACCACAGTGGTCCTGCTGGCTCCCGTGAATTGTGCGATTTCGCGGCTGGAGGGAAGTTTTTCGCCGCCGTTCAGAAGCCCTGCATCAATAGCCTGTGTTATCGACGAGACCAGATTCTTAGTCGTCGCTCGCCCTTCCAGGTTTTTGAGAAAACAAAGATCCATTGGCGTTGCCGGAGAGAGGGAAGCCTGACCCTTTTAACCTACGATTTCAACGTGACACTTACGTGGCTGTATGTCCGTATACGCGGAAGTTCCCGCGTTTCAAGTCCGCCCGAAGTGTTTTAACAATGCACAACGCTAAAGTTGCCAAACTGTTCTAGTTTAATTCGGTAAAACCCTAAATATCGGCGCGCCTGTCTTCGAAAACGAGTTGGAACGCGTCTGGCGGAGTGATGGTTATGCCGCGTCTGATGGCTTTGAATTTCTTTCTGTTTTTTGCGCTCAGCTCCCAGTTGAGAAGCATTGTAGCGATGACGATCTTCATCTCATACACAGCAAAACTGGAGCCGATGCAGCGGCGATTACTGCCGCCGAATGGATAGTATTCAAAGTTGGAATACTGCTTGTTGAGAAACCGTTCGGGGCGAAACTCGCCTGGATTGTCGAAAATATCGCTGCGATGATGGGTGAGATAAATGCAGGGTGTTATGTTGCTGTGCGTGGGAAACTCATAATCGAGAAACTTGTAAGGCTCTTTGTTGATGCGCACGAAGGCGATGATGAGCGCGGGCCGAATGCGCAGCGTTTCATTGACGACGGCAGTCAAATAAGGCAGCGCGTACAGCTTTTGCGGATCAGTGCTGTCTTCGCAACTGTCCAGTTCTTCGAGAAGTTTTTCTCTGATCTCGGGGTGCTGATGTAGAAAGTAAAGCGCCCATGTCAGCGATGATGCAGTAGTTTCATGCCCGGAAACCAGTATGGTCATAAGCTCATCTCTTATTTCGAGATCGCTCATTCCCTGCCCGTTTTCATCGTGCGCTTGCAGCAAGAGATTGAGCACGTCATATCGACCATTGGTGCCGCGATTTTCTTTGCCTCGCTCTATTTGGCGGTAGACGATTTTGTCGATGGCTGCGCGCTCCTTGACGAACGCTCCCCATGGCGTAAGCCCGCCCAGCTCTTTGCGAAACGGTTCATACGTCAAAGAAGTGTATCCGGCAAGCGAAGCCACCCAGTCCATAAGCGAGGCGACGCGGTGCTCCAGCTCTTCATGCTCCGGTCCTTTGTCCAGACCGAAAACAGTGTTAGAAATCACGCTCATGGAAATCTTTTGCATCAACGCGCGCACTGAAAAAGCCTGAGTCCGCGCCAGTTTGCCCATATGCCGATTGGTCACGTCGCGCATCGCTTCGCCGTAGCGGCGGAGATGATCTCCGTAAAACTGAGGCTTCATCAGATTTTTGTGCTGCATGTGCTTCTCGCCGTCCATTGTCAGCAGCGAGTTTTCACCAACGAGAGCCTGTAGCGCCAGATGCCCTTCACCGGAATCGAATTTGTTGAAGTCATCCGTGAGAAGAGTCTGAATGTGCTCCGGCTTGTTTAACAAGATCAGCGGATAATGCCCTTTTCCTTCACCTAACTTGATCTGGAAAACATCACCATAACGCTGCCTGCACTCCTCCAGGAAATCCAGAGGGTCGTGAAACCAGCGGTAATGCTGGACGAAATATGGGTCCTTAGGTCCGGGTAGCGAATTCATGATCGGCACTCTTAGCCCATTCTGTAAGTTCTGCGTCGTCCCAACCTTTGAATGGTGATTTGCGTAAACGCACCATGTCGTCGACGAGATGCTGGATGTGGTCTTGAAAGTCGGAAGTTATGCGATCGATGAGCTCGCGATCGTTCGCCTTCTCACGTGGGTAATTCAAATAGATAGGTTTTCCAATGAACATCGCCCACCTCGACGGCAGCGGCGTCCAGCTGATTGGAAATGGCAGCCAGGGGAAAAACGGCGTAATCCAGAAGAACGGCACGTCGAAAAGCTTGGCGATGGTTTTGCTGTTGCCGATGAGGGGGTAAACTTCGTTATTGCCAATGGTGGCAACAGGGATAATCGGTGATTGCGTCTCGATTGCCAGACGCACAAATGCGCGGTGGAACTCTGCGACGTTGTAGGTGTTGTCGAAGGGAACGCCCATGGCGCGCTCTGCTCCGGGATAAATGCCAACCAGTTGACCTCGATTCAGCAGTGTTTTCGCATTTTTGTAAGTGGCATGGACACCGCCAACACCACTGATCAACTTGCGCATGTTGACGCCCCAGAAGCAGCAGTCGTGCGACAGAAACCGCACCAATCTTGGGTTCGGTTGCTTGTTTGCCGCCGCCAGCAATAGCATGAAGGCGTCCAATGGCAATACACCATTATGGTTACCTGCCAATATTGCTGAGCCTTCTGCAGGAATGTTTTCAACACCGAAAATTCTGATTCGAAAGTACTCTTCGTAAAGAAACCGCATGTATAACTCGGTGCGCGCAAACACTTCGAGGTCGAATCCGAACTCGTCTTTCAAGTTGCCGTAGCGCTTGCAAAAAGCAGGATTGCTCCTGGCAAAATCGCTTTCGGTTTGATAAACGTAAGGGAGCAGCTTTCTCATAAGGAAAGCCTAAAGTACCTTTCGGGCATCAAGGTGTCAAGGCAATGGTAAGCACCAGATTAAATGTTGCGGGGGGATTGAACTTTTGGGTTGCTGGATACGTATAGAGAAGTATCGGGACTAATTCCGATGTGCCGAATATCCTCTGTATAACAACACTGAAGAATGCTGCATGGGAGTCTCTTATGTCACGCAATGTGCCCGCTGCAAACTCGACGAGATCCAAGGCTAGAAGGTCAATGAAGGTGTCGAAGTTGAAGACCATCGGTGTGTTGGCTATTGCCTCGCTAATCGGTTGGCAAGCTGCGGCGTTGGCTCAACAAATGGACAGGCAGGCGCTTATAGAGCGTTTTCGCCAGGCTCGGGCGAACGGCACTCTGGGCAGAGGCGGCATGAGAGGTTTGGGTGGCGGTCAAGCATTCGGAGGCGGGCAGGGTTCAGGAAGCGGAAAGGGCTCAGCATGGCAGGAAATTGGTCGTCGTCGAATGCGAGAAGATTCGCAGGATAAAATAGATCCCGCGGTTTGGAAGACGGTCGAGCGCAAGCTTGACGTGGCTTATGGAAAGGGCGAATTAGAGAAGCTTGACCTTTATATTCCGAGAGAGAAATTTACCAAGAAAATGCCGATTTTGGTGTTTTTCCATGGCGGCGGTTGGCGCATGGGAGACAAAAAGCAGCACGGGAGCAAGGGCGCTCTTTACGCGCAGAACGGGATAATTTTCGTAAATGCGAATTACGGATTGGCACCGCAGGTAGTGCATCCTCAACAGGTGCTGGATGTGGCAAAAGCGATTCGATATGCGGTGGATCATGCCCCTGAATGGGGAGGCGATCCGGAGCGAATTTATTTGATGGGTCACTCCGCAGGCGCGCAGTTGGTGGACCTTGTGGCTACCAATCAGCGATTCTTTAAGCAGGTCGACGTGAAGCCGACCAGTATCAAAGGCGTCATCAGTCTGGACACTGCATCGCTCGATCTGGTGAAGCGAGCAAAAGAAGATTCGTTTGAAGGGCAACATGTGGGTGCGATGATCGAGCAGGCGTTTGGAAAAGACCCGGCAACGCTGAAGGACGGGTCGCCGACTCTCAACATCCACAAGGGTTTTTACTACCCGCAATTTCTCATGTACTGCGGTGAAAGACGAAAGACTTGTCTGGAACAACACAAGGAATTTGCCCGGCAATTAAGCAGCGTGGGAGCAAAGGTACAAGTAAAGCCAGTGGCACTTTCCCACCGCGATATCAATCTTGCCGCTGGTAACGGTGACACTGAGATATTCAGGGAAAGCAGAACGTTTATCGAAAATGATCGGTTGCAAAAATAGGAGCCTCGCCAGCCGGCCCATGCCGGAGCGTTTCGAAAAAAATGCCGCCCCTGCATGGACGAAAGAGGACGGTAATTGCAATCTTGAGGATAGTCACAGCTGGAGGAGCCAAAATTGGCGACCAATGGTTAATTCCGGTTGTCAAGATTTGAATTATTTGTTCCGTATAATAAACTGGTTCATCATTCGGTTTGAGACTGATTCTCAATAAGCGTCTGGTTTGTCAGTGCTGAATTTCTTTAACAGCACTGCGGGTATCCAATGGAAAAAACTCATGAGCAACGAAAGCGGACCTAAGAAATTCGGATTTGGAATTGAAGCGGAGTACCTGCTGCTCGACAAGAACTTCCGCCCGCTTTTCGCTGAAGACCTTGTTTTCCAGGACCTGCGCGATTGTGTTGACAGTATTTCCGCGGCGGACCTGGGCACGGACGGTTTCAACATAAAACCGCTGCACAAGCACGCCAATCCTTATTTGATCGAAGGTTACTACCTGACTGACGAGAGCATGAAGCCGCACACTCTTTTACCGAAAGGTATCGAAGTGCGCACGCCGATTCGTTCGACCATTGATGAGACAATCACAGTTCTTGCCGACGCGACTGAACGTTTGCGCTGCCGCATTTACGATGACTTCGGCTATCAGCTATGCTCCATTTCGCATCACCCCAAAAGGAGCAATTTCCAGGCAGCCCCGAACTACAAGCGGCATGATTACTGGCAGTGGGCGTTGACTGCAATGACTACCTTTGGGCCGGACGTGAACATAAGCCTGCCGGAGAATCTTGCCGATCAAGTAGATCAAAAGGCGCTGGGCGAGAGGATCAATTTCTACATGCCGGCGGCAGTGGCGCTGACTTTCGCATCTCGCAGCATTCTTTCTGGCCCTCGGGACTCAAATAAAGAACGCCATGTTTTTCAGTCTGCTCCTCCATTGTCAATGTCGGTGTCAGTGTTCTGATCTTTAAGCCATACGCCTGAATCAGTCGATC
>JAYRNY010001025.1:0-12519 GCA_041911975.1 bacterium
TAAAAAGTATCAATTCCTTTTATCGGTGCTCAGCCTGCTCTTTGTATTGCGTGTACTTGGGCAGTTGCTGGTGGCGGTTTTCCATGTCGGCTTTTTGCCTCCCATGGAAGCCTGGATGTCCGGCGCTCTTTCGTACCCTGTATTGTTTTTCCTGCAGATTTGCATCATTGCTTTGATGGCAAGGGTCTGCCGGGATATGCGCCGGCGAAAAGGGTTTTTCGCCAGGCCGAACTGGCGCTTCGGCAAGTTCTTGCTTGAAGGCGGCGTGATCTATTTATTGATAATGATATTGCGGTATGCCTTGCACATGGCTCTCTATCCGCATGAGCGCTGGTTCGGCGGCGCATTGCCGATTTTCTTTCATTGTGTCCTGGCAGGTTTTCTATTAGTGTGGGGAACATTTCACCTGCGATCGGCTACTCGAACAATGCGGCGCAGAGCCTGGCTTTCACTGGTTTTCAGGCTGCTCGCCGCAACAGGTATTTTGGTGTGGCTTGGCTACCAGCTTGCACCGGCCGTAATGGCACATATCTATCACCTGCGCCCAGCCGACTATGCAGTACGCATCGAGCGTGATGTTCCTGTGCCCGTTGAAAATGGTGTGATTCTAGTTGCGGACATTTATCGCCCCGAACATCTCGAGCACAGTCCGACGATTCTCGTGCGTATTCCATACACCAGGTCGTTCAACAATTTGCTTACGGCAAACATCATGGGGCGCCTCTGGGCAGAACGCGGATACACAGTCGTCATTCAATGTACGCGCGGCAAGGGCGGCTCCGGGGGCAGCCACTATCCGCTCAAAAAAGACCGCGAAGACGGCATTAAAACTCTGAGCTGGCTTTCCACGCAGCCATGGTACGAAGGGCATGTAGTCGGCTGGGGCGGCTCAGCCTTCGGGCACAGCCAGTGGGCAGTGGCCGACCAGTTGTCGCCAGGTTTTACGACAATGCATGTATACGAATCGAGCACCGATATTTACCGGATGTTTCACCCGGGCGGTGCGTTTTCGCTCTACAGTGCATTGACATGGACTGTGACTTGTCACGGCAAGGATGATTTGCCGCAATGGCCTGAGCCCGCGCAGATTGCAGCCGGCGCCGATGTTTTTCCAATGCTTGACGCAGAGCGGCAGGCGACCGGTTTGGAAGTCGACTTTTTCAATGATTGGGTCAAACATACCGAGCGCGATTCTTACTGGCAAGAGATTGACGGGCAAGCGCGAACGCAAAGTTTGAAGTCTTCCGTTCTGCTGATGGCCGGCTGGTACGACCCGTTTCTTCCTACGCAATTAAGCGACTATATCGAAATCAAAAAGCAACCAAACCCCGCTATTTCTCAGGCTAGCAAGCTCGTCATCGGTCCATGGATTCATGGTGATGAGGTGGTTTTTCCGGATGGTACTAAACCTTCGCTCTTTCGTCCCGCAACACTGCAATTGAGCCTGGACTGGTTCGACAAAATCATTCTGGGTAGGCCTTTTCCACGGTTCTCCAGTGTTTCATCAGAACTTGCCAACGTCCCGCAGAAGCATGCGAATGTCCCGCATTTGTCTTCAGCGCCGATTCAAATATTTGTGATGGGAAAAAACATCTGGCGCGAAGAAAATGAATGGCCGCTGGCGCGCACAAAGTTCACAACTTTCTACTTGAGCGGCAGGCGGTTGAGCCAGTCGTTGCCTGATGCTGACGACCCTGCCGATCGATTCGCTTACGATCCTCGCGATCCGGTGCCCACCGCGGGCGGTGCCATGATCGGCAAGGTGCCGGCAATTCGCAAGCAAAACGAGATAGAGCATCGGTTCGATGTTTTGAGCTTTTCGACGCGAGCTCTGCAGTCGGATGTTGAAGTCACAGGTCCAGTCAGGGCTCAACTTTATGTCGCCAGCGATGCGCCCTGTACCGACTTCACCGCCAAGCTCGTAGACGTGCATCCTGATGGTTCGGCGTTCAACATCGCAGACGGCATTAGACGGTGCAAGATGTCCGCTGCCGGGTCGGCTCAGAAGGTCGAAATTGAGCTATGGCCTACCAGCATGGTGTTTTTCAAAGACCACGAAATTAGATTGGAAGTGAGCAGCAGCAATTTCCCTCGCTACGATCGCAATCCGAACACGGGTGGAAATATTGCCACAGAGACTCATCCGCGTATCGCTCGCCAGACTGTTTTCCACGACCGGCAGCATCCCTCGTGTCTGATCTTGCCTCTCATAGACAGTCAGTGAGGGGTCCGCGCTTGCCTTGCTTACGGCACATTTAGATAAAGCTTCTCTATTAATCCATTTATGGAAGCATTGAGGGGGCATACTGTGCAACCGGATCGGCTGTTTTGCCGATGGGTGCCGGTTATCCCCCACCGGGGGATGCCCACTTAATAGATCGGAATGAAATGAAAATGGTTTTCATTTGCATGTTGGTCTTGGAATCGTGGACAGTCAAGTAAAGCCAGCCCTGGCGCCAAATTGCATCTATCTGGACAACGCAGCCACGACTGCGCTGGACCGACGTGTTCTGGACACGATGTACGGCATCATGGCCCAGGGTCATTCAGGCAATGCGCATGCTCGCCATCACGTTTATGGGGTGGCTGCGTACAACAGCGTCCAGGCGGCGCGCCGTCAGGTCGCCGAGGCGATTGGGGCCTACAGAGCTGGAGCCGGTAATACAGCCGAAATCGGCGAAGTCATATTTACTTCCGGCGCCACGGAAGCGAATAACCTTGCCATAAAGGGTATTGCCGCTCACCTGAAATCAATTGGAAAAACCCATTTGGTCTGCTCGGCAGTCGAGCATGCCAGCGTTTTGGAGCCGTTGAAGGCACTTGCCAGAGAGGAATTTGAACTGACTGTCCTCGCCGTCAAGCCGTGCGGCATGATCGAAGCCGATATGATCGAGCGCGCATTGCGTCCCGACACTGGGCTTGTTTGCGTGCAGGCGGTCAATAACGAAGTCGGCGTCATACAGCCGATTGAAGAAATAGCACGGATGCTTTCCGGACGGGATGTGCTTTTTCATTGTGATGCGGCGCAGGCTCTGGGCAAGATAGATTTCGATGTGGCGGTAGGAGTCGACTTTGCCAGCCTTTCCTCGCATAAGGTCTATGGACCTCAAGGCGTGGGCGCGTTGTATGTTCGTGCAGAAAGAAAGCAGTTGCTCTCAGCGGTCAACGAAGGCGGGGGGCAAGAATTCGGCTTGCGTTCGGGAACGTTGCCGGCGGCACTTTGCGCCGGTTTTGGCAAGGCTTGCTCATTGATAGAAGATGACAGCCGCCATTTGCGAGGATTGCGCTGGGCGCTTTTAAATCGCATAGCCTGGTTGAAGCCAATTGTCTACGGACACTCGCACCCGCAGTGGAACGTGCCCGGAATTCTCAATATTCGTTTTGAAGGCATTGATTCGGAAACATTGATCATGGCTTTACCGGACCTGGCATTTGGCATGGGAGCTGCCTGCAGTAGTGGTGGAGCAAAGCTGTCCCATGTGGTGCGTGCCACTACCGGCAGTGAGCAGGCAGCACGCGAAAGTTTGCGCATTTCTTTCGGTAGATACACAACCCATCAAGAGATTCGACGGGCTGCTGATCTTATAGTCGAGGCGGTAGAAAACATCAAAGAACTGCAAGGAGTTGCTTAGGATGAAAATCGTGGGTGCAAAGTCATGACGAAAGTGCAAGATCTAAATTTGGATCGGAAGCTGGAAAGCCGGAAGGACCAGTGTCTCGCAGATGATTTGCAAGAACTAAAGAACGCCGGCGGCGAGACTTCAATCGATCGCGCACGGCCCAAAGTTCGTCCGGCAATGCATCCTGCCATTCAGAGATTTCTTGCTGATGAAAAGCTTGTATTCTCTCTGGTGGATGGACTAGGCTCTCCGCTCAACGTGATGTTTCCGAAGCACATCGAGGAAACGATCGGGCGCTTCGAGCATGTCTATAAAGAACGCCAGCTGCAAGGAACCATTTTCTACACTTCGAAACCGAACAAGTCGCTGGCACTAAAGCGGCATGCTTCGACGACAAAGGTCGGCCTCGATGTTTCTTCCGAGGGTGAGCTGAAGAGTGCTATGAGCTGCGGGTTTCACTCTGAGCGCATCGAAGCTACCGGACCGAAAAATATAGACTATTTGTCATTGTGCGTGCAGCAAAATGTTTTGCTAAACGCGGACAATTTTACCGAGCTCAAACAGATTGCCCAGTTTAGCAAGTATGCTCCGAGAGGAAAGATGCCGCGTGTTCTTGTGCGTCTTGACGGGTTTGAACCGGGCCGGGTGAAATTCACTGCGCAAGACAGCGCGTTTGGAACACCGAGTAAAGATGCTCCGCAAATCATCGAGTTTCTTCTCGAGAACAAGGATGTTATCGATTTCCATGGCTTCTCTTTTCACTTCAATGCTGGTGACTACATACGTCGCCCACCGGCAATTGAAGAGTGCTTGCAGCTGACCTTTCGCTGCATCGAATTAGGTTTGAATCCGCGGGCGATTGATATTGGTGGTGGTTACAGAATTCGATATGCTGCCGATCAAGATGAATGGAATACTTACATCGAAGAATTGAAATCGTCCGTTCTCGGCAATCGCGACTCGCTGACGTGGAACGATTCCGGCTTGGGTTATCATCGTGAGGACGGCGTGCTCAAGGGCGCTCCGAATTTCATGGAACACTACCACAAGAATGATGGGCATGAAGATTTTGCTTCAGTAATTGATACACCCTTGCCGGCGTTCGATGGATATTCGACGGCAAGAATTGTCTCGGACAATATGTTCGAACTGCACATCGAGCCAGGCCGCGCGCTTCTCGACCAGTGCGGAATTACACTTGCGCATGTCAATTTCGATAAGCAATCGATTCTCGGACAGCAGTTGTCGGTTCTTGATATGAATCGCACAAATTTGAATTCGACTCAACTCAAATTGATGACCGATCCGGTTGTGGTTTATCGAAACCCCAATAAGAAGACGGCTGACAAAGGTGTAATGTACGTCGGGAATCTCTGTCTCACGCACGACATGATCCAATATCACAAGACTTTCCCTGACTTTGTTCCGCAAACAGGTGACGTCGTTGCTTTCATCAACACGGCTGCTTACCAGATGGACTTTGCCGAGACGCATGTTCTTGAGCAATCGATTGCCAGAAAAGTAGCGGTCATCGAAAGCGAGCCCGGCGTCTTTCGCTGGTTCCTCGATGAGCTGTATAACCCGATGGCCATTGACGGAGGTATCAAGCCGTGAAATATGAGCGCATTACCGACTTGATTGGCAACACGCCGCTGCTCAAAATTCCAGCGGAAGTTCATGGCTTGAAGAACATCGATCTCTACGCCAAGATGGAGATGATGAATCCGTTCGGCTCGGTGAAAGACCGGATCGCCTGGGGCATTATCAAAGACGACATCGAAGAAATTCAAGCCAAAGGCAAGACCATTTACGAAAATTCCAGCGGCAACACGGCCAAAGCATTGCAGGTGATCGCCAACATGCATGGCGTCAGGACACGCCTGATTACTTATCTTGCAAAGGTTGATGGAGTCAAGGACATCGTGCGCATGCTGGGCGCGGACATTGAAGAGGTTCTCGGTGGAAGCGAATGTTTCGATCCCAACGATCCTAATGATCCGCAGTTTCTCATTGCCAAAATGGTCAAAGACAATCCTGAGAAAAACTACTTCCCTTCGCAGTTTACCAATCCCAAAAATCCGGATGTCCACTACACAACAACCGGCAAAGAAATTGTCGAGGATTTACAGACCGTTGATTTCTTCTTTGGCGGATTAGGGACGAGCGGATCTACGCTGGGAGCAGCTCGACGCATAAGAGATGAAGGCAATCCTGATCTTGTTTCTGTAGGCGTTTGCGCCAGCAAGAACGACTTCATTCCCGGCATTCGCAGCCTCGATCAAATGTGGGAGTCGGGGCTATTTGTCAAAGAAAACTACAATCACTTCGTCTATGTCGACTCCGGCGAGTCGGTCGATGCCATGATGGATCTGATTCGGGGCGCCGGAATGCTTTGCGGGCCGACCAGCGGCGCCAGTTACCTCGGGGCTGTGCGTTATCTCAAGGAAATCGACGGGCAGCTCACCGAACGAAAGAACGCAGTCTTCATTGCTTGCGATCGTGTCGAATGGTACACGGATTACATCAGAGAGCGCCGTCCTCAACTGTATGGTTTGAAGATGAAACCAGGCTCTTTGCGCGCTTTCGAGTTTGATGCCGGCGGCGGCAAAGAGAGATTCACCGTCACGGTCGACAAAGCGCAGTCCTGGATTGATGACGAAAATCCGCTCATCATTGACGTTCGGGGTAACCTCGCTTACAGGATGACGACCCTTCCCAACGCGATAAACATCCCATGGGAATTGTTCGAAACAATGATCGATGCGGCGGATCCGTTTCCGAAGGACCGTCCGATTTTGCTGGTTTGCCCGGTAGGAGAAAAGACAGCCCGCTATGCAGCCTACCTGCAAACGCGCGGCTATCGGTCCTTTAGCCTGGACGGCGGCATTCTCGAATGGCGCAACGCAAGCTGCCGGCTGGTAAAAGTCTCTTAGGGTCGACGCCATGCGTCGACCCTACGGGGTTTCTTCTCCGTAGCGGCGACGCCATGCGCTCTTTGGTGCGAGTTAATTGCCCTATGCACCTTATCTGCAGTTAATGCGATAAGCTGTAGTAAACTGTGGGTGAGTTACTAGGAGCTAGATATTCATTAAAGACGCTAGGATAAGGTTGTCATTGTACTGCCGTTGATCATTTTTCTGTCAAGGGGCGCCGAAGATATATTCAAGCGTTTACAGTAGTCAAAGTCAGATTGATAGGAGACTTAGAGTCTCACTAAAGGGTGCAATCCAGAATGAAAAAGTTTGCCGTTTCTATGACGATGTGTCTTGCGCTTTTGATCGGGATAATATCGGCTACGCTGCTTGCCGGCTGTGGGCAGTCGACAGCGCCAACTCAGGCTGTGTCAGCCGGATGGGGCTACATCGACACAACCGGCAACGTCGTGATACCTCCTCAATTCGAAGCGGCGATGCCGTTCTTTCAGGACAGAGCTGCTGTCTTGAAGGGTGGACGCTGGGGATTCATCGATAAGAAAGGGACATTCGTTATCCCTCCGCAGTACAACACCGCCGAGTCTTTTTCGGAAGGGCGTGCAGCAGTGCAGATCGGTGAAAAGTGGGGCTTTATCGATTTGAACGGGCGCATGTGCGTTCAGCCCTTGTACGAAAATACCAAGCCATTCTCCGACGGGACCGCAGCGGTCAAGCTCAACAAGCTGTGGGGATATGTCGGCAAAGAGGGCGAGCAGATTATGTACCCCAACCAGTTCAACGTCATGCCGATGACGGAAGGGCGTGGGGCCATCCAGCTCGACTATGACACCAACTGGAAGCCATGGGGCTTTGTCGATGACAAAGGCAAAATGGTCATCAAGCAACAGTACGTCAACGTCGTGCCATATCACAATGGCGTCGCCGAAGTGAAAGACAAAGACGGCAAGACTGGTCTGCTCGATAGAGACGGAGTCATCATCTACAAGGATGCAACCGAGTTACCGTCCCTGTTCCATGATGGATTGGCGATCACCTCCAGCAAAGGCAAGCAGGGCTTTGCTGACCACAAAGGCAATATCGTCATTCCTGCCGAGTACGATGAAGTTCAGGATTTCACTGAAGGCATGGCTATGGTCCGGCAGGACCTGCGTTGGGGCTACGTCAACAGCAAGGGTGACATCATAGCGAAAACGCAATACGACAAAGCCACTCCCTTTAAGGAAGGTCTGGCAGCCGTGAAGCTTGCCGGCGGACGCTGGGGCTATCTCAATGCCAAAGGCAAGCTGGCAATCGAGCCTATTTACGATGAGGCGCAGCCTTTCTCCGAGGGGCTGGCGGCTGTAAAGCAAGAGCAAGCCAAGTAGATTCTTGTAAGCTCTCCGGGCTGCACCCTGCGCGCGCATTCGTCACTCGCTACGGACGGCTCCTCGCCGTCCCACGCTCGTTCGCACGTGTATGGACATTTGGGGAGTCCGGCGGGGTATCATATCCAGAAGATATGTGGGTTGGCTTTTGGGGTCCGGCAGGGCCCAGCCAGCGGTCGTGAATTTGGCAGGGGAGCTGAATGAGAGACTTTGTTCTTTTGTACGTCAACGGCATCGAGCATCGCGTGTGTGGAGACGACGCTTTTACGCCGCTTTCCGATTACCTGCGCTATGCCCTCAGCAAGTGCGGCACCAAGGTCGTTTGTGCCGAAGGTGATTGCGGCGCATGCACTGTCTTTCTTGGTCGGTTAAACGCGGCCAGCAACGCTATTGAGTACGTGCCTGTAAATGCCTGCATTCAATACATGTATCAGTTGGATTGCACGCACATCGTCACGGTCGAAGGTTTGAAAGTAGACGGGGACCTCAATTGCATTCAGCAGTCGATGGTTGATTGCCACGGCGCGCAATGCGGCTACTGCACTCCTGGATTTATCGTGGCAATGTGCTCCCTGTTCGAACAATGTGACAAGAACGGCAAGTACGGCAATTCGTGCGCTGTCGCGAGACAAGATGTCAGCGATGCGCTGACGGGAAATTTGTGCCGCTGCACAGGCTACGAGTCCATCATTAAGGCCGCGCTCAGTGTCGATGAAAAACAATACAAGCGCCTGGAGAATTTGTATCCGCACGCTCCTTTGGTTGCGGCGTTCAAAAAATACCATGAAGAGCCTGTCGTGGTGAAGACTGAAGAGGCGGAATTCTTCAAGCCGGTAGATGTGAAATCCGCCGTCGAGTATAGGAGCAAGAACCCCGGTGCTGTCATCGTATCTGGTGGCACTGACGTTTGCGTCAATTTGAATAAAGGGCGCATCGAGCCGCAAAAGATTTTAGTGCTTACTCATGTTGCCGGTCTGGACGAGCTAAAGACGAGCGGCAATGTGGTGGAAGTTGGTGCGCGCGTTTCTTTGCGCAGATTGGAAGAGTTTTTCCAAAACAGCCTGCCTGAGTTTCACCATATTCTCTGGATTTTTGGTTCTCCGCAAATACGCTACGCCGGCACATTGGCAGGCAATATTGCAAACGGCTCGCCGATTGCCGATTCGCTTCCTTTCCTCTTTGTGAGCGGGGCCGAGGTGGAAGTGGTGGGCACCAAAGGACAGCGGCGCATAAAAGTCAGCGAACTGTACAGCGGCTACCGAAAAATGGTTCTGACCGAGGACGAAATAATTGTCCGCATCTACATACCGATGCCATCCAAATCTACGATTTTGAAACTGTATAAAGTTTCAAAACGCGAGCATCTCGATATTTCAAGCTTCACTGCTGCCATCAGCCTGGAGCGAAACGGCGACAAGATTGCCAACGCGCGGGTTGCATATGGCGGCGTTGCCGCCGTCGTTTTAAAACTTCCGAAGACCGAAGAGTTTCTCAACGGAAAGGCATTCAACATCGACACTTTCCGCCAGGCCGGCGAAGTCGCCATGAAGGAGATAACGCCGATTAGCGACGTAAGAGGATCGAAAGACTATCGCTTGCAACTGGCTGCAAACATCATGGAAAAATTCTTTTTTGAGTGCGCTGACGAGAAGGAGCTCAGTCTGGTATGACGATTGTCGGCAAAGATATTCCGCATGATTCAGCCGTTGGGCACGTTAGTGGTGAGTCGGTTTATATCGACGATATGCCGTTTGCGAAAAACGAGCTGCTCGTGGATTTTGTCGGCAGCCCGGTCGCTTGCGGGCACATCAAATCGGTCGATTGCAGCGCCGCTCTTAAAATCAAAGGCGTTGTCGCTTGCTATACGTATAAAGATCTTAGGGAGCTGGGCGGCATCAACAAATTCGGACCGATTATTCCGGATGAAGTGTTGCTGTGCGAAGACCACTGTTCCTTTATCGGCGAGCCGATAGTCGTCATTGCAGCGGAAAATCGCAAGGCACTGGCACGCGCGAAAAAAGCAGTGAAGCTCGACATCAAAGAACTCGAACCGTCACTGACGATTGATGCGGCGATCGCTAAGAATGACTATTTGGACAAAACATATACGATTGCTCGCGGTGATGCACAGCGGGTTATCGATGGAGCGAAGCATAAGCTCGAAGGCACCTGCATTATAGGCGGGCAAGATCACTTTTATCTGGAATCACAAGCCGCGCTCGTGGTGCCGGGTGAATACGATCAAGTGACTGTGCATTCGTCGACTCAACATCCCAGTGAAATTCAACAAGTGCTGGCGAAAGTTCTCGGCTTGCAACAAAATCAGATTGTTGTCGTGACCAAACGCATGGGTGGAGGATTTGGCGGCAAGGAGTCGCAAGCCACGCACCCAGCCGGCATGGCGGCGCTGGTGGCGCTGAAGACGAAACGCCCGGCGCGCATCATCTACACAAAAGACGACGACATGAAGTTTACCGGCAAGCGTCATCCTTTCCAAAACAACTATCAGGTAGCCTTTGATGACGATGGCCGTGTGCTCGCTTTGAAGGCGCACCTGTACGCCGACGGTGGTGCGGCTGCCGATCTTTCCACGGCTGTTCTCGGGCGCGCGATGACTCATTTAGACAACGCCTACTTCATTGAACATGCCGATTTCGTCGGGCAAATTTGTAAAACCAATTACCCGCCCACGACTGCCTTCCGAGGCTTCGGCGGACCGCAGGGTGTAGCCACCATCGAAAGTATTCTGCAGGATGTGGCCGCTTACTTGAGGAAAGATCCTCTCGATGTGCGTCTGGTCAATTTGTATGGAAGAGACGAGCGCAACACGACTCCCTATGGGCAAGAGCTGAAGCACAATACTTTGCCGCAACTTTTCGACGAGATAATTCAAAGCTCAGATTACAGAAATCGCCGCAAGTCCGTCGACAAGTTCAACTCGCAGTCCAAAACGCATCTGAAAGGTCTGGCACTCACACCGGTAAAGTTTGGCATTTCATTCACCAATACCATGCTCAACCAGGCTAACGCGCTCGTCAACGTTTATATGGACGGCACCATTCAGGTTTCGACCGGCGCCACCGAAATGGGTCAGGGCGTCAATACTAATATCAAAATGCTGGTCGCAGACGAATTTTCCATCGACCCGGATTGGGTAATTGTGATGACAACGTCGACCGAGAAGAATAACAATACATCTGCGACGGCCGCATCTTCCGCGACCGATTTGAACGGCAGCGCCGCACTAAATGCGTGCCGAAAAATCAAAGAAGCAATGGCGGAAGTGGCTGCAAAACATATCGAAACTGTCGAAAGTGGAATCAGCGCTGCGCCTGACAAAATTGTTTTTGCCAAAGGTTATGTCTTCGACGAGCGGCGACCGAATACAAAACTCAAGTGGCAAGAGCTGGTGGGCATGGCCTATCGCTCGCGGGTCAGTTTGGGCGAACGCGGCTACTATGCTACGCCTGGAATTTTCTTTGACTGGAGCAAAGGACAAGGTTCGCCATTTCTCTATTTCACTTGCGGATGTTGTGTAGCGGAAGTTCTGATCGATCGTTTCACTGGACAAATGAAGGTCGAGCGCGTCGATATTTTGATGGATATCGGCAAATCTATTAATCCCGGCATCAATCGCGGCCAGGTAATCGGTGGTTTCGTCCAGGGAATGGGCTGGGTGACCAGCGAAGAGTTGAAGTACTCTGATAAAGGCGCGTTGCTCTCTTATTCGCCGACCACTTACAAGATTCCCAACATTCAGGACATACCTGCCGCATTGAATTGCAACTTCATCGACAATCCCAACAACACCGTCAATGTTCGCGGCAGCAAAGCCGTCGGTGAGCCGCCGCTATTGCTCGGGTTGGCAGTCTGGGCTGCGGTCAAGGATGCGCTCATCTATGCTGCGAAAGGAAAGGTGCCGAAGCTCAATCTTCCTGCGACCGGTGAAGAGATACTGATGCGTTTGAGCGAGATCAAGAGATTCAACCTCGAAGTTGAGCGCAAGGGAAAAGAACATGCTTCCATCTCTTGAGATGGACGAAGCTAAGGAAAACAAAGTTACAGTAGCCTATTGGCCGATATCACCAGGGCTACCTGAGCGCATGCTTTTCGAAGAAATTCCAGATTGCTGCATTGCCGTCGAAGTCGCGGCACACCGGACCGATAATCGACTTTGGAAGATACTGCTGTCCGTCCGGCCAGGTGTGACCGCCGCCGCGAATTTCATATAGCAGGACTTCATTGGCGCTGTCGGCGGGTCCATACTGTTCGACAATCACGCGCGAGTCATCGCTGGGATCTCTGTCGGGAAGCTCTATGCAATTAGGTTTTGCCGTATTGTTGTTTTTCGCCAGCCAGAACTCTACTGCTTGCCGGCCTGGTATCACTTCGCCACGTCCTTTGCGCAGGACCTTGCCACCAACCTTTCCACCTTCCCAGGGTACAAGAGTATCTTTAGTGCCGAGCAACATCATGATTGGCATTGGTGCGACACTGAGATCGAGAAATGTTTTGGAAACTGATGCTGCAACTGTGGCGACGGCAGCAATTTTGTCAGGCAACTGAATGGCAAGAAACTGGCTGAAGAAGCCGCCATTTGAA